>CALVAF010000211.1 GCA_944325475.1 uncultured Helicobacter sp. | reverse complement strand
CATGCTTCCTATCAATAAAATCACTCACCATTCCTGATTCCATAGGTCCGGGTCTGCCTAACGCAATAATTGCGATAATATCCTCAAAAGTACTTGGTTTAAGGCGTTTATTAATCCCTTGAAACATGCTGGATTCAATTTGGAAAATTCCAAGCGTGTTGCCACTTTGCAAAGTCTCATAAACCCTTTTATCATCAACATCAAGACTTAAAAAGTCAATCTCCAAACCATGCCGATTTCTAATCAATTTCAACGCATCATTAATCAACGTGAGTGTCTTTAAGCCTAAAAAGTCAAACTTAATCAAATCCACATCTTCAAGATATTTCATCGAATACTGCGTAGCAATGATTCCATCACGCGTGGAGCGATACAAAGGCGCTTTATGCCACAATTCATTTTCTGAATCAATTACCACCGCTGCAGCATGTGTTCCGGGATTTCTTTTAGTATTTTCCAAAATCACTGCAAAATCCCATATTTTCTTAGCCAAAGGATTTTTCTCAATCAGCTCTTTAATCTTGGGTTCTTTCTCATAAGCTTTTTCTAGAGTTATATCCAAATCTTTTGGGATAAGCTTAGCAAAAGAATCTGCTTCGCCATAAGGCATTCCCATAACCCTCGCCACATCTCTAATTACCGCTTTTGCCTTCATCATACCAAAGGTAATGACTTGTGCGACATTGTGACGTCCATATTTATCTGTTACATACTCCAAAATCTCTTCACGCCGACTTTGGCAAAAGTCCATATCAATATCTGGCATACTCACGCGCTCGGGATTCAAAAATCGCTCAAAAAGCAAATCATATTTCATTGGGTCAATATTAGTAATCTCCAAACAAAAAGCAACCAAGCTTCCTGCTGCACTTCCACGTCCCGGACCTACGGGGATTCCACGTTCCTTTGCAGCCCGCACGAAATCCCACACAATTAGCATATAGCCCGGAAATTTCATTTTATTAATAATTCCAATCTCTTTTTCTAATCTCTCTATATATTCTTGATGTCTTATTTCTGGGACATTCAAAAGACGTTTCTTAAGCCCCTCGCGGCATTTATAGGCAAAATACTCGCTATCTTGTGTGAAATCCAAATGCTCCGCTGCAGCGTATTCTTTAGTAAATTTAAAGCTCGGGGGTGTGGGGTTTCCTAGGTGCAGCTCCAAATTACACTTATTAGCAATTTCTTGAGTATTTGCTAGTGCCTCTGGCAAATCTGCATATAATCGCGCCATTTCTTCAGGGCTTTTGACATAAAACTCCTGCACCGTATGTCGCATACGATTAGGGTCATTAAAATCCTTGCCAAATCCAATACAAAAAGCCACTTCTTGAGCAGTTGAATCACTTTGCTTGGTGTAATGCGTGTCATTAGTTGCAATGACTTTAATTCCTGTTTCTAAAGAGATTTTTAAAATCTGATTATCAATAAGCTGTTGCTCCTCAATTCCATGTCGCATTAGCTCCAAATAAAAATCTTCCCCAAAAATCTCTTGGTATTCCAAAGCCACTTCTTTTGCTCTCTCATAGCCCTTTCTGCCCTTATTGTCATCTTTTTTCAAATTAAGATGCCACTGCACCTCTCCATTCAAACAAGCTGAAGAGCAAATCAAACCCGCACTATGTTCGCGTAACATTTTTTTGCTCATTCGAGGCTTCATATAATACCCATACAAGCACGCTTGCGAGCTAAGATACATCAGATTCTTATAGCCTTCTAAATTTTTTGCATACAAACACAAATGGAATCGCTGATTACTTTTATCACTAATTTCTTCAGCATTATGCAAATAAGCCTCCATTCCTAAAATCGGCTTAATCCCCTGCTCTTTCATTGCCTTATAAAACTCAATTGCACCAAACATATTCCCATGGTCTGTGATAGCCACGCTATCCATACCTAATTCTTTGATTTTTTTAGCAAGCACTTTGATTTTATTTAACCCATCAAGCAAAGAATATTCTGTATGCAAATGGAGATGAGTAAAAGAAATTTTTGGAGTGATGATTTCATTTGGAGTTCTGCTCATTTTGTAGCCTTTGTAATACTAAAATAAGCAAGATTCTAACGCATTTATACTAACAAAGGCATTAAGGATAAAAATTAATCTTCAATGTAATTTTTTAGTTTTCTCCCTACTTTTGGGTGTTTTAGCTTCTTGATTGCACTTGATTCAATCTGCCTTACCCGCTCTCTTGTAACATTTAACTCTTTACCAATCTCCTCTAATGTCCTATCTGATTCATCATCCAATAACCCAAAGCGCATTCGAATCACAGCCTTTTCCCGCTCATTGAGCTGGTCTAGCACATCATCAATCTGCTCTTTTAAATCCTCTTTCAAAATACTCTCCATTGGTCCAAGTGATGCCTTATCCTCGACAAAATCTCCAAATTTCCCATCTTCTCCATTCCCAATAGGTGCTTCAAGGCTAATAGGTTCTTTAGTAATTTTAATCACATTTTTTACCTTATCTACCGGTAATCCCACTTCCTCTGCAATTTTGTCAATGTCTGGCTCTTTCCCCTCTTCTTGCAAATGTTTGCGCATAATTTTATTGATTCGGTTAATTGTTTCAATCATATGGATTGGAATCCTAATAGTGCGAGCTTGGTCAGCAATTGCTCTTGAAATAGCTTGTCTAATCCACCAAGTTGCATAAGTGGAAAATTTATAGCCTTTCTTATACTCAAACTTATCCACTGCCTTCATAAGCCCAATATTTCCTTCTTGAATCAAATCCAAAAAAGGCAATCCGCGATTTGTGTAACGTTTGGCAATACTCACCACAAGGCGCAAATTCGACTTTGCCATTTTGGTTTTTGCCCTATCAGCAATGTCTTTTCCGCGTTTAATTTGCTCCAAAATCTGCTTTAGCTTCTCTGGCTCTAAATCAAAACTTCCTTCACTTGCAGCTTTAGTCTGAAAAAGCTTCTTAATCTCCATATAGGTTGAAACCATGGTTGCCTCAGGCACTGCAGCGACAATATCTGCCTTGCTCATCTCTGTGATATTATCAAGAATCTTTTTGTGATTGGCTAACAAAATGTCATTAAATAGAGGCAAGCGGTATTCTAAACGTTTTAGCTCTCTATCAAATCCCTCATCACTTTTAATCGTGTTTTCCATCGCCCTTACAAGCTCGGTAATTAGCTTACTTGTAGGTCCCAAATCCAACAATTTTTCTTTCAAAAACTGCTTTTTGTGCGCTAAAGTTAGCAAATAAAGCATATCACCACTATTCTCATTCCCCTTTTCTTGCTCCCAAGTTTTCAGCCAATCCTTTTTAGCTTTTTCCAAAGCCTTAAAACTCACAAGCACCTTTTCTACACGCTTTTGGTCCTTTTTACTAATAGGCTTTTTGCTGCTTTCCTCTTCTTGCTCTTGCTCCTCATCTAATTCTTCATCATCACTCTCACCCCCCTCTTCCTCCTCTTCATCATCAAAACTTTTAAAAAGCTCCTTAACACGCCTTTCACGATTAATCAAAGCTTCCTTATAATCCAAAATAAAGTCAATCAAATAAGGCACCGAGCAAATCGCATCCAAAATAATATTCTCACCCAATTCAATATTTTTGCTTAACTCCACCTCATCTTCACGCGTTAGAAGCGGTATTTGACCCATTTCTCGCAAATACATTCTCACAGGGCTATCACTGCGACTCCACTCTAATAGCTCACGTTCTTTCATAAAGTCAAATTCGTCTTCTAGCTCCTCATCTAATAGACGCTTTTTATCTTCTTTAATTTTCCTTGCATCATCTTGATTTAGCAGCTTTGCAACTTCTGAAGCTGACATAAGCTGTTTGTTATGCTTTTTAGCTAATTCTGTTACTCTTTTAGCTTGTGCGGCTGTTGGGAGTTT
>CALVAF010000210.1 GCA_944325475.1 uncultured Helicobacter sp. | reverse complement strand
TTGAGAATTAGTAGAAACCAACCATTTTTCTACTTGGGTTGTTCCATTTCCATTATTTTCTATTCTTGTATTATCTCCTACCTTACCTGTGTTGGTAATGCTTAGGGTTCCTTCTCCTTCATTTTTGATGTTGCCAATAATGGTAGAAGAACCTTCATTGGTAATCTCTAAATTACTATTACTGGCATTTGAAATCGAACCACTAATGGTGGAAGATATGGTTGTTGCAACACCTTCTAAATCCATAATCACTCTATCGACATTGCTAATACCCCCTTCAAAAGTAGCCCCTTCTTGTATGTCAATATCCCCTTGGATATTTCCACCAATATTGGTAATACCGCCTTTTAATGTAGCACTCTTTGTTAGGGTAATACCTCCTCCACCTTCTACGCCTGAACCAATGGTGCCAGAATTTAAGATACCATAGCTTCCACCACTTAGCTCCCCTGCTATAGTGATATTACCTATAAAATTTCCACTTTCTGTAATATTTAAACCCGCTCTTGCACCTGAAATCTCAGCATTTTCTTGGATTTCTAAAGTGTTAATTGTCGTGTTATTAGAGCTTAGATAAATGGCATCACTTTGAGTTGATTTTACCACACCCCCAAGTATAATGTTGTCAATTTGAATACTGCCTACGTAAGTTTTTAAGCTAAAACTTGAGTAAAAAGCTAATGCCTGAGCATTTTCGCCTGTTGCTAGTATTGTGCCTGTGTTTTCGAGTGTGTTTAGATGTAAATCTTGAGTTCTAACTTCATCGCTTTGGACAAATATTAAAGCTGTGCCATTATTGGAATTGCTTAGTAAGGTTCCAGCATTTTCAAAATAATCAATTTGTGTTCCTTCAAAATAAACTGCTTGTCTTGGTATATCCACTGCTGTGCTTTCAATAAGACCTTTATTTATAATAGTTTTGATACTTACCTCAAAAGCAATAATTCCTCTTTCTTGTGCTGAAATGGTGCCTGTGTTTTCAAAAGTTTCTATAGAAGCGACATCTGTAAGCCGAAAAGCTTCTGAGGTCGAGCTTATCACTCCCTTATTGGTAAAAGTGCCTATGCTAGAGTCTCTGCCGATATAATTATAAGTTGCGGTTTTTATTGTCCCTTCATTTGTAAAATTCTGCAAAGTAGAACCTAATATATTTACAGCGCTTCCTTGAGTGGTGACATTTATTAGCCCTTCATTTAAAAAATTATCCACAGAAGCGTTTCGTATATAAACCCCGTTGTTTGATTTGGTTTGTATAGTGCCTTTATTGATAAAGGTCTCTATTTTTGTTTCCTTCCCTGTGTCTCCATAGACATAAACTCCCACATTTGAGCCTTGATTATCTATCAAGCCATCATTTTCAAAATGCTTGATGGTGGAGCCACCTCTAAACAACATATTCCAAGTTGTTCCTGTATGTATAAGAGAGCCTTTATTGAGTATGGTATTTACATTGATATTATTAGTGCTACTTGAACCCATAGAAAGAATTGAATCATTATCAGTAAGATTATTAATAGTAGCACCATTGTTAATAATAAGGTCATTATAAGTGGTATTACTAGTCATAGCTGATAATCTTCCTTGATAAGTGCCTGTATCTATTGTGTCGATACTATTTTGATTTGTGATAGTAATAGTGCCTGATGTATCCCAGCTTTGAGCTATTGCATTAGAGCTAGGCAAACAAAGTCCCAACAGTGAAGCGCTCAAAACAGAGATAAATTTAGGCTTAAAGTGAGTGCTTAAGGTGTGGGTGTTGTTATAGTTTAAGAATGTGTTTAAGTTTAAGCCAGTATTAAAATTTGAAGTGTCTGAGGAATTAGGATTTAAATCCCCTATGGAGATTAAAAGATTATGTTTAGACATATCTCTCCTATAAAAAATTAAATAAATTAAGACTAATTATATCACAAATATAAAAAAGTGAATTTGTTATTCTTTCTTGAAATTTTATGAGATTTCCCTTGTGCTTGTTAAGATGCTTTTTAAGAATCATTGCTCTAATGTAGAGATTTTCTTTTGGCATGGAAGCCTTGTAGGTATTGTGGTTAATAAGGCATAACAGCTGGATTTTGGGTTGGTTCTGTAACTTTAGCTAATTCTTTTGGTTTTGGTTTTTTAAAATTGACGTAAATATTTTAGCAAGGCTAGGGTATAATCCACTTAAAATTTCACAAAAAGGATTGCTATGCAAAAACCCTATCTCAAACAATTCCCCAATGAAAATGGCTATTTTGGTAAGTTTGGGGGGAGTTTCGTGCCAGAATCTATTTCTAAGGCTATGCAAGAAATCAATGAATCTTATAATCTAATCGCACAAAATAGTGACTTTATTGCGGAGTTACGAAAAATCCGCAAACATTTCCAAGGACGTCCCACGCCTATTTATTTCGCGCATAATCTCACCCAAGAGCTTGGCGGAGCGGGAATTTACCTCAAACGAGAAGATTTGAATCATACTGGTGCGCACAAACTTAATCACTGCATGGGTGAGGCACTTTTGGCAAAATTTATGGGCAAAAAGAAGCTGATTGCCGAGACGGGAGCGGGGCAGTATGGCGTTGCATTAGCGACTGCAGCGGCATATTTTGAGCTAGAGTGTGAGATTCATATGGGGGAAGTGGATATTGCTAAAGAACACCCAAATGTCGTGCGTATGAAGATTTTGGGCGCAAAAGTTGTGAGTGTGAGCGCGGGGGCAAAGACACTTAAAGAAGCTGTGGATTCGGCTTTTGAAGCGTATTTGAGTGACCCGATAAATAGCATCTATGCTATTGGCTCGGTGGTAGGACCGCACCCTTTTCCTAAAATGGTGCGAGACTTTCAGGCGGTTGTGGGCTTTGAAGCAAGAGAGCAATTTTTGGAAATGACTGGGGAGTTGCCTGATATTGTCGCAGCGTGCGTTGGCGGTGGAAGCAATGCGATGGGGATTTTAGTGGATTTATCGATGATGCGGTGGAGCTTGTAGGTGTGGAGCCTCTAGGACGTGGAAGTAGCCTAGGGGAGCACGCTGCAAGCCTTAGCTATGGGAGTGAGGGTGTGATGCATGGGTTTAATAGCATTATGCTAAAGGATTCTAATGGTGAGCCTGCAGCGGTGCATAGCGTGGCAAGTGGGCTAGATTATCCCAGTGTGGGACCCGAGCAGGCGTATTTGCATAGTATCGGACGCACGAAAGTCGCAGCTATCAGTGATGAAGAAGCTATCAGGGCGTTTTTTGCATTGAGTAAAAAAGAAGGCATTATTCCAGCTATTGAATCTGGTCATGCTCTTGCTTATGCGCTTAAAATTGCATCTGAGCTAAAGGGCAAAAAAATCCTTGTTAATCTAATCGGGAGGGGTGATAAGTACATTGACTTTGTGGTAGAAAAGTATGGGTATGGGGAGGATAATCCTTCTTAAAATTCCCCAAACCCCTTGCAAGTTTTTTAGGAATTGATGAGAGGATTTCTGTAAAGGTGAAATCAAGGCTAGTTATAGGGATTCTATTGTGTTTTTAAAATCAAAAGGCACATTAATTGTAGGTTGCCACGAAGTCTGTGATTTTTGTAGTGACAAAGGAATTACAGGGAGTTTCTTCTGTGCCATTGTTAGGGGGGTGACATGATTGTGGCAATCCATAGACTTGAAAAACAAAACGATAAAATGTAGTTTTAGAATTCAAGGACATGTTTGCGGATTTTCGTTTTGATTATGTCTCATATAAAAGCGCAAGTATGGGGTGAATGCTATGGATATATGCTTTAGTTAAAAGGTTTTGTAATAACAAAATAATTTCTGGTGACTACTTGGATTTATGAATTGGGTGACAAGTTGTCTTGTAATGATACAGTTGGAAAAATTTTAACAAGTTTGACAAAGATAGTGGAGATTTTAGAAATTTGATTTCTTTGCACGGAAAATAGCTTCTTTAATCGCATTAACATAGCTTTTAGAATTGGCTTTGTTGGAATAGGCAATGTCAAAAGCAGTGCCATGATCCACAGAAGTGCGGATAATAGGGAGGTTTAGCGTGAGATTAATGCTGTCTTTAAAATAGAGAGTTTTGATGGCAATAAGTCCTTGGTCGTGATACATAGCGACATAGTATTTCAAATGCTTCCCAACAAAAGCTGTATCTGGTACGAGTGGTCCAATAAAAACTTCACGCTTTAGCTGATGGTTTGTAGAAAAAATAGCCTCCTTTATTGCCATTTCTTCATTGCCTAAAACTCCAAAGTCTCCTGCATGTGGGTTTAGCCCTAGCACACCACAAGGGGTTTTGGTGATGTGGGGGGAGAGGGCTAGGAGGAATTTGGTTAGCGATTGGGTGGTAATTTTGCTTGGGACTTCTTTTAGTGGAATATGGTCGGTAAATAATGCCACATAAAGCTTTGGGGAGCTTAGAATCATAATGGCTTCTTGCTGGAATAAATCCCTAAAAGCCTCTGTATGTCCTGCATAGGGGATATTGGCAAGTTGCCACGCTTTTTTATGGATAGGGAGCGTGGTTAGGGCTTTGGCTTTTTGGTTTTGGGTGAGGTTTAGCGCACAGAGAAAACTTGCATAGGAATATGCACCGCTTTCTTGAGTGAGGGTAGCTGGTGTGATTTTGGGGATTTTGACATTGGGGGAAATACAGATGAGATTCTTGTGTATTTTGAGGTTTAGAATCTTGGCAGCTTCCTTTAATAAAGGTCTGTCAATACAATAAAGTGGTGTGCAGAGTTTGGAGATTTTTGGGTGGCTTTTGAGTAAAATTTCTAGCCCAACTCCATTGATGTCCCCCACGCTAATGGCGATTTTCATTTAGTAGCAATCCGCTTGAGTGTGGAGTTTGTAGCGAGAATGCTCAAAGGAATTGGGGGCTTGGAATAAAAATTCAAATTCCAATGATTCTTGCTTTTTGAGAGGTTTTTTGTAAAATTCTTGGTGAGAAAAAACGGGTCTTAGCTTATACTTAATTTGCTGGAATTGGTTGGCATTTTTAGGGGTAAAGCTGGTTTTCACCACACAGCCTTTAAAGTCAAGATAACCAATATTTTTAATTACACCTTTGATGTAGTAGATGTCATCGTATTGGAGTTTGCTATTATGTGATAGGGTAAGTTGTATTTTTTTGAAGTGGTTTTGCATGAGGTATTGGTAGATAAAAGGAGCAGTAATAAACAAGATTGTGCTTATAAAGAACATTGAAAATCCCCAAATAAGATTGTAACGCAAAACAAGACTTAAGAGAAAAAAAAGTAGTATTCCTAGAAAAATGGCTGTAAGAATTAAATAATCATAGAGTGAAAAATATTGTGTGAATTGAGCTAGGAATGGGAAGGGATTATTAAAGATTTGCGTCATTATCTTTTCTAGCCTTTTTTTCATCAATTCCGCTTAATCCAAAACGTCTAGCGATTTCTTGCTTGACTAAATCAGGGTTTAAATCCCTATAAACTAATCCCACAAGGGAGTGGTAGAGCAAATCAGCGGCTTCATAAATAATTTCTTTGGAATCATTGTCTTTGATAGCAAAGCCAAGCTCTGCTGCTTCCTCGATGATTTTTTTGGCAATAGTATTTTCTCCTTTGTGGTATAAAGAGGCGGTGTAGGAAGTGGTGGAGTCAGCATTTTTGCGCTCTAATAAAGTGTGATATAGAGAATCAATGGCACCGTAGATTCTAGAAGAATCAAGAGTTTGGGGAGATTTTTGGGTAATAGAATTAGTTTTAGAATCAAGGGCAAGTTGGTTGAAAAAGCAGGTTTGATTGCCGCTGTGGCAAGCCACGCCCTTTTGCTTGACTTTAAGAAGAATTGTGTCTTTGTCGCAATCTAGGTAACACTCGATAATTTCTTGGGTGTGCCCACTTTGTTCGCCTTTTTTCCATAGGCGATTTTTTGTGCGTGAGAAGTAATGCGCATAGCCAGTTTGTAAGCTAAGTTTTAGGGCATCTTTATTCATAAAAGCAAGCATTAAAACTTCATGGGTTTGGAAATCTTGAACGATAGCTGGGATAAGCCCATTTTGGAGTTTATCCCAAGTGATAGTTTCTAGGATTTCCACCTATTTTCCTATAGAGCTTGATTTTTGTAGGTCTTTAGAATCAAGCCAGATATTTGGGGTAGAACCGCCCGGAGTTAAGAAAATTTTTGCATCACGGTTGTTTTGGAGGGCTTCATTAAATTTACCTTGCACTTCAATTTGACGGAGTTGCAAAAGGGAATTATTGAGGCTTTGACTGATGATTTTGTTAGCTTTGGCTTGTGCGTCTGCTTGAATAATGGTTGCATCCGCAGCACCTTTGGCTAAAGCAGCTTGTTTTTCTGCCTCTTGCCTTGCTCTCTCAACCTCATATCTTGCCCTCTCTGCCTCTTGTCTAGCCACTTGCACACGCTCAATTTGTTCCTTAATGGCAATGGGTAAAACAATTTCGGTGAGCTGGATTGATTCTAGTTGCACGGGACGATTTTCTAGGCTATTAATATTTTCGCGGAATCGTTGGTCAATAAGTGTGGCAATCTCGTTACGTTTGGTTGGTAGCTCTTCAGCAGGAAAGCTTCCCACGACATTGCGGACAATCTCGCGGATAACGGGGATAATGATTCGCTCTTCCCAATTTTGTCCCCAAGTTGCAATAGTTTGAGGGACGCCAAGTGGATCTAAGCGGTATTGGACGGCTAACTCCACAGAGACAGACAGCCCTCTAGAATCAAGCACACTAATGGCTTTGTCTCGTATGCTACCCTCATCGATATTGCGGAAATTTTGAGTTTCAGCACTTGTGAATTCAGCGATTCTTACTTTGGTATTTACTGGAATGATTCTTTGGACACCGGGTATGAAAAAGTGGATTCCGGGTTGTAGTGGTGTTGGGTCAAATTCCCCCGTTGTGATTTTTACACCGACTTCACCGCTATTGATGATAGTAAAGGGCTTAAGTAAAAAGAGAAGCGCAATGAGGATAATCACCACATAAAGTGTTGCCATTTTTTTGCCGCTTGGCAGATTAAAAGAGGGCATTTTAGGGTAGTTTTGGAATCCTCTATTGCGGTTGTTTCCATTATTTCCACCGCCATTATTGCTGTTTTCATTTTGGGGTTTGTAGTTTTTATTTTTTTGTTTTAAGTGTTCGTTTAAATCAATGGGCATAGATTACCTTTCTGAAATATAAGTTAGCCAGTGGCTGTATTTTGCATTGCGTCCATAGACGATGTCAAAGAAAGCATTTTGAAGTTTGTGTGTGATTTCTCCGCGTTTTCCATCGCCAATTAGCCGCGAATCAAGCTCGCAAATTGGAGTGATTTCTGCTGCAGTTCCTGTGAAAAAGGCTTCATCGGCAATATAAACTTCATCGCGTGTGATATTACGCCTTACCACTTCAAATCCTAAATCTTTTGCAAGAGTTATCACTGAATCTTGTGTGATGGATTCTAAAGAAGAATCATTGGGAGGTGTGATGAGTTTGCCATCTCTGGCAATAAAAAAGCATTCACCACTCCCCTCAGCCACCATTCCTAAATCATCAAGCAATAGAGCCTCTTCATAGCCGCACTCAATGGCTTCAAACTTTGCCATTTGGGAGTTTAGATAGTTTCCAGCAGCTTTTGCTTTGCCAAAGAGTGATTTTGTGGAGTTTCTAACCAGTGATGAAGTTTTGACACGGATGCCTTTTTCTAGCCCCTCATCACCAAGATAAGCACCCCATTCCCAAGCAGCGATAGCAACCTGAACGGGCGAATTTTTGTGATACACGCCCATGGCACCATAGCCTAGGTAGATAAGAGGGCGAAGGTAAGCATTGCTGGTAAAATCATTGTCTTTAATCACTTCAATTTGTGCTTTTTCGAGTTCTTCTTGAGAGTAGGGGCAACTAATAGCAACAATTTTTGCAGAGTTTAAAAGACGTTTGGTGTGTTCTTTTAGTCTGAAAATTGCCATTCCTTTGTCGGTTTTATACGCTCTTGTACCCTCAAATACGGCATTTCCGTAATGTAGAGTGTGGGTTAATACATGGATTTTTGCATCTTGCCATGGGACGAGTTTGCCATCCATCCAGATTGATTTTGCTTCATTCATCTTTGTAAGCTCCAACTAAAATTAAGCCTTAGAGTATATCAAAATGTTACTTAAAGATTTTTTTATTTTATTGAAAGTTGAATTCTTTTGGTGGAGAATCTTCAAAATTATAATTCAGTAACGCAATTTTTTGTGCGTGCAGGAGGATTCTGCTTGCGGGTTTGCCCCCATAGAAAGTGTCTCCAATGATGGGGTGTTTAATATGGGCTAAATGCGCCCTTATTTGGTGGGTTCTGCCGGTTTTGATAAGGATTTCTAGCTTGGTTTTTTTGCCTCCAATCTCTAAGGGGGTGATTTGTGTGTGGGCTTTGATTCCATTGTTTTTGCTTACAAGGACTTTAGCAAAATTGCCTTTTTGGATAATAAGCGGTGCGGTGATGTCTTGTTCTTCTTCTATGATTCCTTCCACAATGGCGATATATTGTTTTAAAACCTGTTCTTTTTTAAATTCTTCCTTAGCTTTGAAGTGAAAAGGGCTATTTTCTTTAATAAGCAGTAAGATTCCACTGGTTTCTTTATCGAGGCGGTGGAGCAAAGCCCATTGGGGATAGAGTTTAGCAATTTCTTCTGAAGTGAGAAAGGGTGGTTTGGAGATGGCAAGGATATTTTCATCTTGGAAGATGGTTTTAATGGGTGGGAGTTTTTGGATTTTGAAATGCGTGTGGGGGCTAAGTAAAGCACGGGCAATTTTAAGTTTTTTGCCTTGAATGCTCACTAAACCCCTATCAATGAGGCTTTTTGCTTCATTATTAGAAATCTTTTCTTGCAGGGCTAGAAGCTTATAGGCTTTTTGGGCGTTGCTTGGGATTTTTGGTAGGGGCTGTGGAATCTTTTGGGTTTTCATTTTTATTTCTCCATTTTTTTGTTTCTTATAGTATTGATAATTGTTGTAATCTCGAGTTTTTGGGTGATTTTACAAGGTGGCAGTAAATCGGCTTTAGCAAGGATTTTGTGCAGATTTTCTAAGTCGCTTAAGCTATAGTTTTGCAGGGCTTTAAAGAGGCTTTTTTGGTTAAAGATATAAGGACCACTGATAAGTTTAGTCTGGAAAAAGGCAGGTTCAATTGGGTTATGCCCGCCAATATGGGGCAAAAAGCTCCCTCCTAAAATCACAAGTGAGGCAATGGCATAGAGATTATTTAGCTCCCCTAGAGTGTCAATAAGCCCAAAAGGTGCCTTAAGGCAGTTTTGGATTCCAATTTCAGAAGCGATTTTGAGTGTGGGGCATTGGTTTTGTGTGAGGCAGACATTGAGTGATTTTGTGATGCTTTTAAATCTTTCTGGGTGACGAGGAGAAAAGAGGATTCGGGGGTTATTTGGTGAATTTTTGGGGAGGATTTTTAGGATTTCTTTGAGGATTAGGATTTCTTCTTGCTTGGAGTTTTTTTGGTGGGTGCTAGTAATGAGCCACAGTTCTTGGGGGGGCTTTTGGTAGTGTTTAGTGATTTGTGGAATCTCAGTAAGCTTGAGATTCCCAAAAATTTTGATATTTTTTGCACCTAGTGTTTTGAGGCGGTTTTTATCTTGTTTTTCTTGGCAGAAGATTCTATCAATGAGGCTGAAAAGCCGCTTGTAAAAAAAGGCGAATCTGAGGTATTTTGGATAGGAGTTTGAGGAGATTCTGGCATTGATTAGTAATGTGGAGGCGTTTTTGTGCTTGGCACAAACTAGGGGCATGAGCCACAATTCCGCTTCGATTAAAGTGAGGCTTTTGATTTTGAGATTTTTAGCCCAAAAGGGGATAAAGGTTTCAAAAGGTAAAAAGCAAATGATGGTGTTTGGAAAAAGCTGTTTTGCAAGGGTGTAGCCTGTCTGTGTGGTGGTGGTTAGTAGGATTTTTTCATCGCAGGCTAAAAGCGGCTGCAAGTTAGTGATGATTCCTTGTAGGGATTTGATTTCTCCATAAGAACAAGCATGAATCCAATGAATTTGGGATTTTTCATTAAGAAATTGAGGGAAGAAAAAACGTCTTTTGAGAGAGGTTTGGTATTTGGATTTGAAACTTAGAAAAAACAAAAAAGGTGTGGCACAAATCTGCACCACACAAAGGAGCAAATAATAAAAGCCTACAAACCAACCCATAAGATTTTAGGCAGTTTCTTCTTGATTATAGAGGATTCTTCCGCAGTGTGGGCAGGTGATAATATCATCAGAACGGATAACATCAGAATAGATTTTGTCATTAATGCGAATAAAGCAACCCCCACAAGCTTGCCTTGTAATAGATACCACGCTTGTGTTTTTTGCCCATTTGCGGATTTTTTCATAAAAGGAAATGATTTTTTGGTCCATTGTTTTGATGAGTTTTTCTTTTTGATTAAAAACTTCTTGTTGCTCTTCTTTGATTTTTTGGACTTCTGATTCGACTTTTTTTCTAACTTCTTTTTGGGATTCTTGAAGTGCGTTAATTTTGTCCTCTAGCTCTTTTGTGCTGTTGTTTTTGGTCTCTAAAAGTGTATTTAAACGTGTGATTTCTTCATTGGCAAAAGTGATTTGCTCTTTGGCAAGCTCTTCTTCTAAGCTTAAAGCCTTGCTTTCTTTTTCGGTTTTGATGAGTTTAGTTTTTTTGGCAATTTCTTCAAGTTTCAAAGAAAGGTCTTCGAGGTGATTCTCGTTTTTTTGGATTGAAAGAGAAATGTCTTTTGCAGCATTTTTAATCTCATCAACCTCTGCTTGTAAGGTGCTTTCCTTGGATAAAAGGTCGCTTAATTCTTTATTGACTTCTTTAATTCGAGGTTCAAAAGAATCAATTTCTTTATCAAGGTTTGCAATTTCTATGAGTTGGGTTAAATGTTTATTCATAAATACTCCAAAAATTTAAAATGTCCTTTTAAACATAACTAAAGGGATTTTTTGAATCTAAAATTATAGCTTTATAGCCAAGATTTGTCAAAAGCATCAAGAGAATCTCCCCAAAATACCGCTCTAATTCATAATGCCCACAATCGATTAAATGGATATTTTTTTGTATTCCCTCCATAGCTTCGTGATATTTAATATCCCCAGTAATCAAGCAGTCAATTTGGTTTAACTCTCTCACAAAGCTCCCACCGCTTCCTGTGATAAGGGCAATGTTTTTGCATTGGGGATTTTGTGTTTTGGTGATTTTTAGGGTTTGAATTTGGAGCTTTTCTTTAATCAAATCACAAAGTGAAATAAAATCACTATCCCATTTAAACTGCACCAAAAAACCTTCTTGTGAAAACTCTGTGATTCCTAGAATCTCGCTTGTGATGTATTTGCCAAAATGTGTTTTATCAAAATTGGTGTGCATGGCGATGAGCTGGATATTTTTTTGAATGGCTAACTTGAGCAAAGAGGCAGGATAAGACTCACTAATTAGCTGCTTTAGGGGTGAGAAAATCAAAGGGTGGTGTGTGATAAGCAAAGAATCTGCTTCCATTTGATCTAAGACATTTGCACTGACTTCCAATGCAAGATAAATTTGCTTGAAACTCCCTTCTTTACTGCCTAGAATAAGCCCACAATTATCCCATGACTCTTGTAAATAAAAGGGGCTTAGCGAGTCTAAGGTGGCTAAAATTTCAGTAATGCTATTTTTTGGATTTTGCATTTTTTAGTCGCTCCATACGCACTAATTCTTGCTCTTTATAAAGCATTGCACATGCTTTTGAGAGTTCGCGGATTTTTAAGATATA
>CALVAF010000209.1 GCA_944325475.1 uncultured Helicobacter sp. | reverse complement strand
GTGAATCAAAAGGGGATTCAAAAGTTTCTTGCTTTGTTTGCACATTTTAGGGCTTTTTTGGAAGCAAAACGGATTTTAAAGAAGGAAAAAATTGATTTGGTTATTTCTGTGGGGGGATATTCTGCGGCACCTGCAGCTTTTAGTGCGGTGTTTTTAAAAATTCCGCTTGTAATTCATGAGCAAAACGCTAAAATAGGGCGATTAAACAAGATTTTAAAGCCCTATGCAAGACTTTTTTTGTCTTCTTATTGGAATGATTCTTTAGTGAAGTTTTATCCTGTGCAAAGGGAGTTTTTTGTGTATTCTAGGGTGCGAGATAGGGTGAGAAATATTTTGTTTATGGGTGGCTCACAAGGAGCAAGGGCGATTAATAATTTTGCCTTAAGCGTTGCTTTGGATTTGAAAGAAAGAGGCATTAAAATTTATCATCAATGTGGGAAAAGTGACTTTCAAAGGGTATTTGGGGAGTATGAGGCGATGTCTTTGAGGGTTGTGATTGTGGAGAAAAAGGAGGATTTGCAAGGGGATTTTGATGTGGCGGTGTTTGGGTTTTGTGGGTTTATGCCACAGGTTTTTAAGGCTTGTGATTTTGCAGTTTCTAGGGCTGGGGCTAGCTCTTTGTGGGAGTTGTGTGCTAATGGCTTGGTGAGTCTTTTTGTGCCCTATCCTTATGCAGCTAGGAATCATCAGTATTTTAATGCAAAGTTTTTGGAAGATAAGAATCTTGGATTTTTGTGTGAGGAGAAAGATTTGTTTTGCGATGTTTTGTGGGATATTTTAAAATTGTTAGAACAGGGGAATTTGTCGCAAATGAGTGAGAAAATACAGCAAGAATGCAGTGTTAATGCAGTGAAGCAAATGGTAGATTGTATCGTGCAGAATGCGTTTTTAAAGAATTGATTGGGAATTATGCGGTGGGTTTAGCGATTTTTGATTCTTAAAGGGTTGGGAAGCGTGAAAATATTTTAAAAAGTCTAAAAAACTAGGCAGAAATCCCAAAAATGAGATTGTAAAATTAAAATAGGGAAAATCCCTATCAAAAAGTGCGCTTAAGAAGCTCTTCAGGACGCAAGATAGTGATTAGTCTGTCATCGCGTTTGCCTACTCCATAGATGAGATTTTCATCTTGGCTAATTGTCTCTGGAGTGGGGTCGATGTCAGCTTCTCTGATTCTGACTGCTTCTGTGAGGCGATCTATTACAAAACCGGCTCTTTCTTCTTGATTACGAATCACAATATAACGTGTGTCTTCAGTAGGTTTTTCATAAGGTAATCCAAATTTTAAACGTAAATTAATGAGTGGAACAACCCAACCACGCATATTGAAAACCCCCAAAACATAGTTTGGAACTTCTGGAACCCTTGTGTATTCTAATGGTTTGATAATCTCTTGAATGCTTAAAATTGGCACAGCAAATTCCTCTGAACCAACCACAAAAGCAACAAGTTGGATAATATTTTCAGTTTCAGATGCTGGTTTTTTTTGCTCTTGTTGTTTTTGCAGAACATCACGTAATTGATTGCTCATTATTCGGTTACCTCCATAGTTAAATTAATATTTCTTTTGACGACATTCATGAGATATTCTGGCGAGTAGGGCTTAGTGATGTATTCTGTCATGCCCGATTCAACCCCTCGCATTCTATCAGTTTTGCTTGTCCTGCTTGTCACGGCGATAAGTGGGAGATTTTTGAATTTAGCATATTTGCGTATCTCTCCAGCTAGTGTGTATCCGTCCATTTTTGGCATTTCAATATCAATTAAAATAGCATCAAAGGATTTATCGCCATTTTTGACTATTTCAAGTGCTTCCACACCATTTGTAGCTTCACTAATGCTGATTCCTAGCGGCTTGAGTGATTTTTTCATAATGGCTCTATCTGTCATTGAATCATCAACAATTAAGACTTGATAATCACTGGGTGAATTTTTTTCTTTTTTACTTTCACTTTCTTGAGCGAGTTTGTTGATACTAACTTTGACTTGTTTAGCCATTTGCATCATTGCAGCAATATCGACAATCAAAGTTACTCTACCATCCCCACGAATTGTAGCACCGGCGATTCCTTCTGTGCCTTTGAGGTAAGAGCCAAGGGATTTGATAACGACCTCTTCTTGACCAATAAGAAAATCTACAATGACGCCGATTTTGTTTTCAGCTAACCCAATGACTACCACATAGGCTTGTTCGGCATTGTCAAAGACTGAATCAACCCCAAAAATATCTGCCAAACGCACTAAAGGTAAGACTTCGTTTCTTAGACGTAAGACGCTTTTGTTTTCCACGGTGTAAATTTCATCTTGAGAGATTCTGACAGTTTCAATAACAGAAGCAAGAGGGATAGCATAATATTCTTCTTGAACGCCGACAAGCAAAGATTGGATCATTGCCAGTGTTAAAGGAATTTTGAGTTTTAAAGTCGTCCCTTCACCATAGGTGCTATCAACATCGATAATTCCATTGAGTTTTTCGATATTGGTTTTAACAACATCCATTCCCACACCACGACCGCTGACATTAGTAACGACTTTTGCGGTGGAGAAACCGGCTTTAAAAATCAAAGAATACGCTTCTCTGTCTGTCATAGTGTCTGCTTCTCTTTCGCCAATAATGCCCTTTTCAACGGCTTTAGCTTTGAGGGCTGCTGGGTCCATTCCTTTCCCATCATCATTAATTTCTACAACAATATGATTCCCTTCATTGTAAGCTTTTAATTCTACGGTTCCTTGCTCTTTTTTGCCCGCTGCGATTCTTTCTTCTTTAGATTCGATTCCATGGTCGCAAGCATTGCGAATCAAATGCACAAGTGGGTCGCCGATTTCTTCCACAATAGATTTATCAAGCTCTGTCTCTTCACCACTAATAATCAGCTCAATATTTTTTCCAAGTTCTCTTGAGAGGTCGCGCACCATTCTTGGGAATTTATTGAAAACTCTGCCAATAGGAAGCATTCTTGTTTTCATAACAGCAAGCTGAATATCTGTGGTAACCATTGACACAGAGGCAACGACTTGATTGAGCTCCTCTAGGAATTTTTCTCCTTCATAACGTTCCTCAACATCGTTATAAATTTTAATTAAGCGGTTTTTTCCTAAAACCAATTCGCCAATGAGATTCATAAGGCTATCTAATCGTTTCACATCAACACGGATTGTTTGTTCTACAGAAGTGGCAAGCGTTTTACTCTCATCTTGTCGTGCTGGTTTAGCTTGCGGTTTTGATTCGGATGGTTTTGCTGGTGTTGGTGTTGGTGCTTTTTGGGGGGTAGCAGGAGTGCTTGGAGTTTTTTGTACTGGTGTATTTTCTGTGATTTCCTTTGGTGCTTGGATGGCTTCGCTTTCTCCTCTAGCTCTTTTTTCCTCACGTTTTTTTCTATCTTCTTCTTGTCGTTTATTGAGCAATCTTTCTATTTCATTTTCAATTTCTTCTGGTGACATATTGGAATAATCCAATTCTTCTTCATCATTATCATCTTGGGTTTGTAATTCTTCTGTCTTTGGTGTTTCTTGTGCGATTGATTCTGCTGCCACAGCTTCTTGAGAGTCTTCACCTTTTGAAATTGCATCAAGACGTGTGACGACATTGGCAATGTCAGAATCAAGTCCTGTGTTAGCATCAGTCCCTGTGTCACGAATTGCATTGAGTAATTTTTTCATAAAGTCAATGGATTCCAAAACAACATCCATAATATCTGGAGTAATGGTTAATTCTCCATGTCTTGCTTTATTTAAAACATCTTCCATATGGTGTGTAAGGTGTGTCAAAACTGAAAAATTTAAAAATGAGCCTGAACCTTTGATAGTATGGGCTACCCTAAAAATTCGATTGAGTAATTCTAAATCTTCTGGTCTGTTTTCTAGTTCTACTAAATCTTGGTCTAATTGTTCTATCATTTCGAAAGCTTCAATTAAAAAGTCTTCTAATATTTCTTGCATTTCATCCATTATTTTTCCTTTTTGATAGATTTGAAATTTTAAGCATTTTCTAATTCTTGATTGTATTTATTCACAACACGTGAGACTTCCTCATGGAATTTATTTCCATCAAATTTAACAAGATAGGATTCTACACCTGCTGCTTTTCCGCG
>CALVAF010000208.1 GCA_944325475.1 uncultured Helicobacter sp. | reverse complement strand
GTTTTGTCTTCTTCCTCTCAATGCTTTTTAAAATCGCTGCTTTTTTCTTGATAGACGCCCTTGTAAAACGTTCCAAAAACTTCCGAATCTGCTCACTATCATTACCCTTATGTGATTCTAGAATCTTTAGCTCCATTTGCTTGTATCGTTTCTTTAAATACTCCCGCAAAAAACCCACGCCAAACACCGCACCAACTGCGATATGTGTCGAGCTAACTGGCATTCCAAGCTCACTTGCTACAAGCACCGTTAGCGCTGCACTCATCGCAATACAAAACGCCCTAATCTGGTCAAGCTCCGTAATCTCACTCCCCACAGTTCTAATCAACTTTGGTCCAAAAAGCGCTAAACCAATAGAGATTCCAAGCCCACCTAAAAACATAATCCAAAAAGGCACATTCGCCTTATTCCCTACACTCACACCCTCTTTTAGCGCATCATAAATCGCTGCTAAAGGACCAATGGCATTTGCCACATCATTTGCCCCATGTGCAAAGCTCAAAAGCGCTGCAGAAAAAATCAACGGAATCGTAAAAAGTTTATTGATTTCTTCCTTTTTATTCTCCATACTTTCCACCGCATTCACAATCATTGGCTTAACAACAAAAAACACCGCAATAGCAAGCATCAAACTAAGCCCCAAAGCCATAGTAAAATCCATTATAACAATCTTTTTTAAACCTTTATTGATGAGATACAAGCCAAATGTCCAAGTCATAAAAGCAATAAGATAAGGCACGACTTTTTTAGCAGCTTCTTTTTTATTTTGTTTATAGGTAATAGCATTTTTGATAAAATATAACAACAAAGCCGCGATAATGCCTCCACTTACAGGCGAAATCACCCAGCTTGCCACGATACTCCCAAACTCCCCCCAGTTTGCCACCCCAAAACCTCCAGCAGCGATTCCAGCACCCAAGATTCCACCCACAATCGCATGTGTCGTAGAAACCGGCGCCCCAATTGCTGTAGCAAAATGCAACCAAATTGCCCCAGAAAGCAAAGCTGCAAACATCAAAGTTACAAAAGTATTTGAATCGCCAATAGATTCCATTGAAATGATTCCAGAACGCACCGTATCCACGACTTCGCCCCCCGCAATCAACGCCCCAGAAACCTCACACACCGCTGCAATCATAATCGCCCCAGCCATACTCAAAGCTCTAGACCCCACAGCCGGACCAACATTATTTGCCACATCATTTGCACCAATATTTAATGCCATATACCCACCCACAATCGCTGCAAATCCAAGCAATAAGGGTTTTGTAATTTCACTATCATTCCACGCCACCAAACCAATAATCAACAACACAAACAGAGTAATCACCCCAATCCTCTGCATATCCCCACTATTTAAATGCAGGGCTTTTTCATACTGCAAAAAATCCTTAATATTCACAATCTCTCCTAAAAATGAATAATTAAATTCTACAAAATTTTTTTATAGGCTTTCTTTAAAATCTCCAAATCTTTGCCAAAGTTTCTTAAGAAATCCGCAGTTAAATTTGCATAAGAATCATTATAAAATCATTTTGGAACAAACTTTGCTTAATTTTCTTAAGAGAATCACAAGAACAAAAAATGCAAAGGATATGCTATGAAAAAAACCACGCGCTTGCTAAAAATAATTATTTCAAGCCTCATTTTGGCTTATGGATTTTTCTTCAATGGTTGTGCTACCACAGACCCGCAAATCTCTTTTAAGCCCCCAGCCTATGTTGAGGAACTCCCCCCTAAAGAAGAAGAGGATAACTTTGGGAATCCGGGCAGTATCTTTGGACGCGGCGATAATCTGCTCTTTTCTGATAGACGCGCAATGCAGTTAAATGACCTCGTCACCGTGATTATCAATCAAACCGCACAAGCTAGCTCAAGTGCCAATAAAAATCTCAATGAAAACTCTAGTGGGACTTTTGTAGGACCCAGCCTCACTTATGCAGGCTCTAGCTCAAGTATCGGCAGTATCATAAATGGTATCAACAATGTTACTGGTTTAGGGATTAACCTAGGCAACAACACTTCCACTTACACAGGGACTGGGACACAAAACCGCCAAGAAACCTTTACCACAACCATTGCTGCACGAATCATTAAAGTCTTACAAAATGGCAATTATTTCATCGAGGGTAGTCGTGAAGTGCTCATTAATGGAGAAAAACAAATTATCCATCTAAGTGGAGTTGTGCGTCCAACAGATATCGCAAGGAACAACACAATAGAATCACAATATATCGCCGATGCAAAAATTATGTATGACACCCAAGGCGAACTCAAGAAAAATACTGAAAAAGGCTGGGGAACAAAGCTTATCGAAACTGTCTGGCCTTTTTAGAAAGAATCTAGCCCTTTAAGACAAGATTTGCTTTAAAATCCACACTTTTAAATCACAAATTCCAAGCCCAAAAACAAAACCCTAAGATTTTTTTTGCTTGGAATATGATAGAATACGCCAATTTTTAACTTTATTTACAAAGGATTTGTGTGCAGCAACAATACTTTATAGGGACAAGAGGAGGGAATTGTAATTTAGTCACTTTTAAAGACGCTCTTTTAAACCCAAACGCCCCTTATGGCGGACTTTACACCCTAGAAAACTTTCCTAGATTCTCTCAAGATCAAATCCACTCTTTTGCAAGTTTAGATTATACTTCTTTGACTAAAAAAATCTTTGATTCTCTAGGCTTAAACCTCGATGATGAAATTCTTAAGAATGCCCTTAGCCTCTATAAAAACTTCGATGATTCCACCACTCCAGCCCCACTTGAAAAACTAAACGATACGCTTTATCTCCAAAAGCTCTATTGCGGTCCAACCCGCGCTTTTAAAGATATTGCATTGCAGCCTTTTGGGGCAATTTTTAGCGACTTCGTTAAGGATTCTTCGCAAGATTATCTCATCTTAACCGCCACCAGCGGTGATACCGGTCCTGCCACACTCCAAAGCTTTGCAAACAAGCCCCATATCAAAGTTGTTTGCCTCTATCCAAAAGGCGGCACAAGCGATATCCAACGTCTCCAAATGACAACTTTAGAAGCTAAAAACCTCAAAGTTATCGGAATCAATGGCAACTTTGATGACACACAAAATGCCCTCAAAAATCTGCTCAAAGATGAATCTTTTAAAAATACCTTAAAACAAAAAAATATTTGCTTAAGCGCTGCGAATTCCGTCAATTTCGGTAGAATCGCCTTCCAGATTCTTTACCACATCGCTTCGAGTTTGCAAACTTATAATGCCACCCAAAGACCCGCCCATATCATCGTACCTAGTGGGAATTTTGGCAACGCACTTGGGGCATTTTATGCAAAAATTATGGGCTTTCCTATCCAAAAAATTTGGATTGCCTCTAATTCTAATAATATCCTTACAGAATTAATTCAAACAGGTATCTATGACATTTCTCACAAGCCCTTAAAAAAGACCTACTCTCCAGCAATGGACATTCTAAAAAGCTCCAATGTTGAACGAATCTTATTTGCCCTCTTTGGCAGTGAGCGCACTAAAGAATTTATGGAAAGTTTAGAAAAAGACAAAGAATACTTTCTTAAAAAATCTGAACTCCAAATGATTCAACAATATTTTGAAGCGACTTTTTGCGAGGATTCCTACTGCCTTGACACACTTCAAAAATATGCCTCTAAAGGAATCATTATCGACCCACACACCGCTTGTGGAATCAAAGCTTATGAACAAATCCAAAAAAATGATTCAACCACACCTTGTGTGCTTTGCTCTACTGCAGAATGGACCAAATTCGCTCCAACGCTATCAAAAGCACTAGGAATGGGAGATTTAAACGACCAAAAAGCCTTACAAACCATCGCAAAAAAATTCTCTATTACCATTCCAAAACAATTTTTGGAGCTTTTTAACAAAAAAGAAATTCACACCCAAACCATCGATCAAGACTTAATCCCACAAACCATTTTACAATGGCTACAATAAGGACTTCTATGCTTTATTTTTCAGAACTTTTATTGAAACTCCAGCAGTTTTGGCAGGCACAAGGTTGCCTTATAATCCAGCC
>CALVAF010000207.1 GCA_944325475.1 uncultured Helicobacter sp. | reverse complement strand
GGTGGATTCTTGTCTTTTAAATGCAAGGCTTTTTCATCATATTCTTGTGAGAAAAGCTCCAAAACTGGGCTAATCAAAACCGCATGACTAGCCGAAACATAACGTCCTGATTCAATAAAAATATCTGGTTCTGGCTCTTTTTTGTTTTTTGCAATTTCTTTGAGCGTAAAAATAACATTCCCGCTAAATTCCCCAAGCGTATAATTGCGGTTTTGGTAAGCTTCATGCTGGGTGTATTCCACTGCTAATCCACCGCCAATATTGACATTGTTAAGATTCTTTGCACCCATTTTACGCAATTCTGCATAGATATTCCCCGCTTCTCTTAAAGCTTTTTTAAGCGGCACAATATCACTGATTTGACTACCAATATGGAAGTGAATCATTCTAAACTGCTCTAAAAGCTTGTTTTTTTCTAAAAGATAAAAGGCTTCGACAAGCTCTGTTGCTGTTAGTCCAAATTTGGAATTAATTCCTCCACTTTTTGCCCAAATTCCAACCCCTGTGCTATGTAGGCGGATTCGAAGTCCAATTTTAGGATAGGGCTTTCCCATTGCCTTTGCCACTTCAATAATGGTTTCTAATTCATTTAACCCCTCAATGGTTAAAGTAATATCATGCCCCATTTTTGCAGCAATAAAGCCTAGAGAAATCATTTCTTTATCTTTAAATCCATTGACTATTATTGGAGCATTCTTATTGGTGTAAGCCATGGCAATAATGAGTTCTGATTTACTCCCAGCCTCTAGCCCATAGCAGCGATTCTGTGTTTGTTCCATAAGAGGTAAAATAAAATTAGGAAAATGATTAACCTTGATAGGAAAAACCGCCTTAAATTTACCCTTGTAATGATATTCTTTGATAGATTGCTCAAAATGTGAGAAGATTTTTTCAACTTGCTTTTTCATCAAATGTGGGAATCGAATCAGCAAAGGACCGCGATAGCCCTCCTCACGCATTTGTTTGACGATGTCAATTAATGCTGGTTTGTTGCAGAAATTAACCTTAACCTTGCCTTCTTCAATGATAAAATCATCATTTGCCCAATATTGAATGCCATAATCTACCATAGCCACTTCCCCTAGTCAATATTCAATGGGGAAAATTGTAGCATAAGTCTGTCGATTAAAAAAATAATTTCAAGCAACTTTAAAATAACTTTTGAAAACAAAGGGTAGAATTTTTTATTAAATTTAAATATACATATTGTATATTTTAAAATATTTTGCCATAATTGCAAACTTAATTTTTAATTTTCATATTAAAGGATTGCTATGAGCAGTATCATCGGATTTCCTCGTATCGGAAAAAATAGAGAGCTCAAAAAAGCCCTAGAGGCGTTTTGGGCTGGGAAGTGTAGCCAAAGTGAGCTAGAAGCAGTCGCCAAAGACTTGCGCGCTAAGCATTGGGAGACACAAAAGCACCTTGATTATGTGTGTGTCAATGATTTTAGCTATTATGATAATGTTTTGGATCTTGCTTATGCGCTTGGAGCAAAACCCGCTAGATTCAAAGATCTTAGTGGGCTAGAGGGGTATTTTGCTATGGCGCGCGGACATGCAAAGGGTGTGGCATGCGAGATGACGAAGTGGTTTAACACCAACTACCACTATGTCGTGCCAGAGCTTAGTGGGAAGGATAGCTATCAGGCAAATGTGGATTCTATCAAATCCCAATATAATGAAGCAAAGGCGCTAGGCTATAAGCCAAAGATTTCACTCATTGGGCTTTTCACATTTCTTGGACTTAGCAAAATCACCCAAGGTGAGCCACAGGAGATTTTTTCTAAACTCAAAAGCGCATATCTTGATCTCATTGATGAGATTGCTAAGCTAGATTCAGAAGTTGTGGTGGAGTTTAGTGAGCCGATTTTCGTGCGTGGGTTTGGGGGTGATAATGCGATTTTTAAAGAGCTCTCATGCGTGTATGATAGAGATGCTATTACTTGCCTTTATGAATCTATTGCAAAAAAGGGCATTAAAGCGATTGTGACGACTTTTTTTGAGCATAGCAATGAGCTCACAGAGATTTTGCTAGACACGAACATTTATGGTATTGGGTTAGACTTCATCGCAGGGAGCCAAAATACCCAAACCCTAGAATCTATTGCTAAAAGCAACAAAATCCTATTTGCAGGGCTTATCGATGGGCGCAACATTTGGGTGGCAGATTTAGATTCTAAACTCAAAACCTTAGAATCTATTGCGACAATTATCCCTAAAGAGCGTATCGTGCTAACTGCTTCTTGCTCCCTTTTGCATGTGCCTTTTAGTAAGGATGATGAAAGCAAAATCGACCCACAAATCTTAAGCTGGATTAGCTTTTCTAAGGAAAAGCTTGAGGAATTGCGTGTGCTAGAGGATTTGTTCCAAAATGGCGTGAGGGGAGGGAGCAAGGAGTTTTTTGAATCTAACAAAGCCATTAATGCTGCCCGCAGGACTTCTGAAAAAACTAATAACAAAGCGGTGCGTGATCGTGTGAGTGCAAATGCCCTCAAAGCACGCGATGTTGCCTTTAAGGAGCGCATTAAGATTCAGCGGGAGGAGCTAGGCTATCTGGATCTTGCCACAACTACGATTGGCTCATTCCCACAAACTCCAGAGCTTAGGGCATTGCGACTAGGGTATAAAAAGGGTGCCATTACTAAGGATGCTTATGAAGCAGGGATAAAAGAATATATCAAAGATTGTGTGGCATTCCAAGAGGAAATCGGGCTTGATATTTTGGTGCATGGTGAGCCTGAACGCAATGATATGGTGGAGTATTTTGGTGAGCAGCTTGAAGGCTTTGTATTTAGCCAAAATGGCTGGGTGCAAAGCTATGGCAGCCGTTGTGTCAAGCCACCTATTATCTTTGGTGATGTGGTGCGTCCTAAAGCAATGACATTAGAGTGGATACAATACGCTCAAAGTCTTACAAAGAAGATTGTGAAGGGTATGCTTACAGGTCCAGTAACAATCCTTAACTGGAGTTTTGTGCGTGATGACATCGCACGCGCACAAGTGTGTGAGCAAATCGCCCTAGCAATTGCTGATGAGATTGATGATTTGCAAAAAGGTGGGATAAAGATTATCCAAGTTGATGAGGCGGCGTTTAAAGAGGGCTATCCATTACGCACTGAAAATATCAAGGAATATGAGCGGTGGGCGCTAGAGTGTTTCAAAGTTTCTACTGCAGTGGCAAAGCCAAATTTGCAGATTCACACGCATATGTGTTATAGTGAGTTTAATGATATTATTAAAACCATCGAGGCTATGGATGCTGATGTTATCAGTATAGAAACTGCACGCAGTGGCAATGAACTACTCAAAGTCTTTAAGCAAGTGGGCTACACACACGAAGTAGGACCGGGCGTGTATGACATACATAGCCCAAGAATCCCAAGTGTGGAGGAGATTACAGAGCAGATTAAGGCGCTGCTTGAAGTATTGCCAAAAGAGCAATTATGGATCAATCCTGATTGTGGATTAAAGACACGCAAATGGGAGGAAGTTAAACCCAGCCTCAAAAATATGGTCGAGGCAGTCAAAGCTGTGCGAAATGCACTCTAGATTCTAAGCCCATCTTAATGGGCTTAGGAGTTTTATTAAGTTGAGTTTGTGGAGATTTAGTTTAATGATATTAGGAATTAAACCATAATATCTAACAAACTTTGAGACATAGAATCTGCAGTTTGAATGCTTTGTGCGTTTGCTTCGACGCCATTTTGTGCAGTAATAGTGTTTGCTGTGCTTTGGGTTAAATCTGTGTTGGAAGTCTCCAAAGTCGCACTTTGTATATTCGTATTAATACCACTTTGTGCGTTAGAAAACGCATTGTATCCAGAATAAATATTGACTGAAATAGAATTCATTTAGCGCCTCCTAAATTTTAATTGCTGATAATTATACTACTAAATTCTTAAAAAATGCAACAGATTCATCAATTATAATCCATTCCAAATACCCTTAAATCATCATCACTGCATCGCAAAGATTAAATCCGCTCACTATCGGTAATACTCTCTTAACTTCTCATCAAGCGGGGCTAACAAACGATAAAATGCCGGCACTACCAGCAAACTAAGAATCATCGACACAAGTAACCCGCCAATCATTGCAATTCCCATAGGTGATTTTATCGCGCTTCCTGCCCCACTTGCTAAAGCTAGAGGCAGCATTCCAAAAACCATAGCAATAGTTGTCATCAAAATCGGTCGCAGTCGCAATTCTCCAGCCTCGATAATCGCCCTCTCTAGCTCCATTCCCTCCCTGCGCTTCTCATTTGCCACATCGATAATTAAAGTTGCATTTTTACCCACCAGCCCCATAAGCAGCATAAGCCCCATAATGCTAAACAAACTTAGTGACTCTCCACTTGCAAAAAGCCCCAAAAACGCTCCACTAAAGCTTAATGGCAAGGTTATCATAATAATCAAGGGTTGCAGTAGCGATTCATACAACGCCGCTAAAATAAAGTAAATGAGCACAAATGCCGTTGTCATCGCCACAATAAAAGCTTCATTAGTCTCTTGCATATATTTAGCATAGCCTTCAATCTTGTAATTCACGCCTGATTCTAGCCATGAATCTCGATTTTTCTCCAAAAGACTTGTTGCTTCTCCTAAGCTCACATTTTCTGCCAAATTAGCATAAATCATCACGCTTTTTTGCCTATCATAATGCCGAATGTTTGTAACTCCCCCCACTTCTTTTATCTCCACAATTCCTTCTAAAAACACATTTTCTCCATTGCTATTACGCAAGGTAAGTGATTTTAAATCCTCGATTTTATCGCGTTTTTTAGCGAGTAAAACAATATCGTATTCCTTGCCATTTTCGCGATAATGCGAAATTTCCTGTGTGCCACTAAATGCATTATTAATCACAAGGGCGATTTCTTGTGCGGTGAGTTTATATTGACTTGCCAAAGCCCGATTGATTGTGATTTCTAGCTGTGGCGTTTGGGGCTTAAGATTATTATGAATATCTTTGTATTTCCCACTTTGCTCCATAAAGCTAGTGATTTTTTCCACACTTCTTTGCAAGGCCGTATTATCTAGCGAATAAAGAGCAAGTTGCAGCGGTGAATCATCTTCTCCTAGGCTAATTTGTGGAATCTCAATGAGTATAATTTCCAAACCAAATTTTTGCGAGTAGCTCTCATAAATTCCCCTCAAAAACTGCATAATTTCCTGCAAACTCCGCTTTCTTTTATCATGAGGCACCAAACGCACATAAATTTTTGCCTCATAAACCTTTTTTTCAGCTGTATAGCCGATGTTTAAAATGCTGTATTCCACCTCACTTTCTTGACTTAATCTTTTTTGAATCTCTAAGGTTTGTTTTTGCATAGCTTCCAGTGAGATTCCGGGTTTTGCTGTGAGGTTAATATCAAATTCTGCCTTGTCTTCTGATGGAAAAAATTCCACTCCAAGCCTTGCAATCAAAAAAAGTGAAGCCACAAAAACTCCTAGAATCGTTAAAATCACAAAAGCTTTATGGGCTAGTACCCACTGCAAAATCCGCACATAGACTGATTCCAAAGCCTTAAAATACCGTTCTGTCTTAAGATAAAACGCACTTTGGGTAGGGTTTGCCATCCTAGAGCTAAGCATAGGGATAAAGGTAATCACCACCAAATATGAAATGACAATACAAGCACCAAGGCTAATCCCAAAAGAGACAAAAAATCTCCCAGTGATTCCACTCATATTGGCAATAGGCACAAACACTGACAAAAGCATCGCAGAAATCGCAACTAACGCAAAGGCGATTTCTTTTACTCCCATTAATGCTGCCTCTTTGTGTGGCATTCCAGATTCTAGCTTTTTATAAATGTTTTCAATTACTACAATCGCATCATCGATGATGATTCCAATGGCTAAAGTAATGGCAATCATGGTTGTAAGATTTAAAGTCATGCCCCAAAAATACATAAATGCAAAAGTCCCCATAATCGAAGCGGGGATACTCAAACTTGTAATCCAAGTCATCGAAACATTACGCAAAAAGAAAAACACAACAAAAACCGCTAAAAAAGCTCCCAAAATCAAATCAAATTCCACTGCCCAAATCGTCTCTTGGATATAAGTTGTTGTATCGCGTAAAAGCCTCAAATCATACTTTGGGCTATTAGCTTGTAAACTTGGCAGAATCTCTTTGATAGAATCCACAATTTCAATCTCATTTGCCCCTGAAATCTTTTGGATTTCAAGCAAGATTCCACCGCCTTGAAAATCTTTAGAATCAAGATGCGAAAAACTCCTCTGTTCCTGTGTGGAATCCCAAATCTCTGCGATATCGCTTAGCTTAATTTTATCCCCCACAAGGATATTACCTAGCTCCTCTAAACTCTGAGAATCCGCTTGGGTTAGAATCTTCCACTCTCTTTCTTGTGTGATGATTCTGCCACCATCAATCTCGATGTTTTGTGCTGCAATGGCTCTGCTTAAATCCAAATAAGTAAGATTGTAGTAATTAAGCAGAGTAGGATCGGGTAAAATCTTAATTTCCCTCTCTAAAAATCCTACAAGATTCACTTTCCCCACGCCCTTAACGCGTTGTAAAAGTGGCTTAATATTCAAATTAGTATGTGTGTTTAGTTCCAAAAGGTCTTGTTGGCTAGTAATGGGCGTTTTTGGTGAGATAAAAAGCGAGACAATCGGCGCACCACCGACATTGAATTTTTCTACAATAGGTGATTGCACTTCACTTCCAAAGCTCACTGATAGCACCTTATCGCGCACATCATTTGCAGCAACCTCAAGGGGCTTTTCTAGTTCAAACTCTGCCACTACCACACTCACACTATCGCTACTATTGGAAGTGATTTTTTTAAGTGATTCAATTCCGCTAAGGGATTCTTCAATCTTTTCTGTTACCTTGCTCTCTACAATCTCTGGATTCGCCCCAGGATAAAAGGTCGTAATCGTAATGACTGGCACATCAACATTGGGATAGAGGGAAACACTTAAACGCTTTAACCCATCAATCCCAAAAAACACCAAAGCAAGCACAAACATCAAAGTCGCAATGGGTCGTTTAATAGCTATTTCTGACATCACTGCCCTACAATCATGCCAGCACCAAAGATTCCAGAGGGCAAATCCCTATCTAGCAGTGCTTCAGCCTTTGCCTTTTTGCTTTTTGCTTCAATGCTAGGATAGATTTTAGTGAGGATTAAAGGTGTTTTTTGCTCGATATTTTGGAGTTTATATACAAATCTATCCCCGACTTTTACCTCATTAAAATACTGCGAATCAAACTCAATTACCGCCTTTTTTTGTCTTGATTCTAGCACAAAGAGTTTGCTTGAAATCGACCCCACTCCATCGCCTACTTCCACAAATTTCTCACTAATTACGCCACTAAAGGGCGCATACAAAATTGTCTTATCCAAAAGCTCTTTTTGTAGGGTATAATTTGCCTGTGCTTTTTTAAGTGCATAGAGGCTAGATTGGTATTGGGATTGAATCTTTTCAAAAGTGTTTTTGTCAATTACATGTTGGGAGTGCTCATAACGTTTGTATTGGGATTTTAAAAATTCATATTCAATGGTTGCAGAATCCAAACTCGCCTTAGCAATTTTCACATTTTCTTGCAAATCTTTTGATTTAAGTGCGAGCAATTTTTCGCCCTTTTTGACACTCTTTCCAATCTCTACGAAAACTTCCTCCACTACACCATTGCTTGCAAGGCTCAAAGTCGCACTCTGCACGGCTTGGATACTAAAAGTTGCATAAATCCCTTCCCCAAAAAGCGGCAAAAAACACAAAACCCACACCAAAACTTGCTTCATAAAAACTCCTCTAAATTCTCGCCATTAGAGTAGAGAAATTCCGCTTTTTTTACCTCATAACCAAAACGCGAGTCATCGTAAAAAGATTGTGCGCTAAAGAGGCTTGAGAGAGCCTTTAAATACTGCGTGTAATCGATGAGTTGGGAGTTAAATTTCTCTTTAGCATAAGTGTAAGTAATGGAGGCAGAATTTAGCATAGAAGTTGCCCATTGGATTTTTTCTTTTGCTGCATTTAGGGCGCTTAGCGCAAGGATACGTTCTCTTTTTTGGGAATCTTTTTGGTAAGCGTATTCTAAATTTGCTCCCAAAGCCTGCAAGTGTACTGATTCTCTAGCCCTATGGGTTGCAAAAGAATCAAATAAAACTAAAGAAATGCTAATCCCAAAAATATTTTGATTTTTAGGGTCATTAATGGAGATAGGAAAGGGAAGTGTGGGGAGATTTCTCTCGTGATATTGGTAGTTTGTGTAGCGGTTATTTAGGGCGATAGTGGGTAGATAAGTGTGTTGTGTGGAGGCACTCTCTAGGCTTTTTGCATAGTAGAATTGCGCTTGCAAATCCGCTCTTTGCTTGGGTGGAATTTGTGTGGGGATTTCTTTAATATTCACAGAATCATCTAGCGCAAAATCTTCAATTCCACTCAAAAGACTTAACTGCTCTTTACTTACTTGCAAGGCTAACTGAAGACTCTCTAGCTGATAGAAGTTTTGTGCAAACTGCGATTTAATCGCTTCTAATGTATCTTCTAAAGCAAGCCCGGCTTGATAAAGACTCTCATATTTTGTAATGCTTTCTTTTAATTCATTTTGCTGATTTAAAAGGGCATTTTGCTTGGATTTTAGGCTTAGGGCTTGGAAGTATTGTTGGATAATCTGCAAAAAAATCTGCTGCTTAACTCCTAGTGTGTAGTATTCTGAAGCCTTGATTTTATGGTTTTGAATTGCAAATTTTCCTTCTCTTTTTAGCCCATCAAACAAAAGCCAAGAAGCTTCAATAAAAGGCCCATTTACCCTTTTTGGGTAGAAAATATCGGGATTATTCGTGCTTTGGTAGGCATAGCCCCCTTCAAGCTTAGGCAAATACCCTGCATAAAGCGCCTTTTTCTCTTCCTTTAGGGCTTTGGTTTGGTAGTCTTTGGATACAAGTAAAGGGTTGTTGTTGGCATTTACAATGAGAGTTTTTAGTGGGTTTGCAAATAAGCCTACTCCACAAAGACAAAAAACTATCAAAATTGCTATCTTTTTTGCCATTTTTCCCCTTTAAGCCTTAAATGATAATCGCTTTAATTTTATTAATTGTAAAATTATATCTAAATTCTACTAAAATAAAACTTTTGGTTTAAATAATCTATGGAAGTTCTATTACCTTATAATTGTTAGGTAAATTTATAAAAAAGCTTTAAATTAAGTAATTCTAATGCTTTCTTTGGTATTGCAGAATCCTTAGTAATAGGAAGAGTGTTAAATATATGTATTCTCTATATTTTGTAATAGAAATGAAATTTTAAAATTTGGATTATTAGTTAATTAAGGTTATGACTAAGGGTTTCTTTATTTGGCTCTGTAATTTGTGATTGCTTTATAAAGTAGAATGTATTTGTCCTCTTGAAATAAGCGGTGGTATTTAGATCAGAAGGCAAAACCACATTTCTAATTTATCTTTGCCCCAAGTTTTTCCTTATAAAGACATTTATAAGTTTTGTTAAGAGTTTATCGCTCATAGTTACCTTTGCTCGTTTTGGTTTTTCTAGTAGAATTTCTTGTTGTTTTAGTATTTGTAAGAGGGTTTGGAAATTTTCATTGATATAATTTGAAACAATCCCATCTATTTTATCTTG
>CALVAF010000206.1 GCA_944325475.1 uncultured Helicobacter sp. | reverse complement strand
AATATCAAAAATAATCTAAGCTTAGAAGACTATAAACTCAAATCCTTTCAAATTAGCTGGGATTACTTAGCTTAGGATTACTTAGTTTAGGAAGCCTTCATTTCTTTGAAATGGGGGTGATTTGTGTAAAAAGTCGTTGCAAGAGGTTATTGGCAATAATCTTTCATCAAATAAAGAAAATTTTATGTTGATGATATAAGATTTAAAAAAATGTGAAGTAGGAGCTACTAAAGCCCCTTATGGTTTTATGAGGAAATAGTAGAATCAGCTACTAATGATACTTTGCGGGGAGTTTCATCCATTGCCTTGCAGCACGTTTGGTGATTTCTAGGGTAGCGTCCATTCCTCCTGCAAGTGAGAAAAGCCAAAATTTGTGCGCATAAAGCCAGTCAATTTGCTTGACTTGTTTTTCAATGAGTGTTTTAATTGGGCGGATGGCGATTTTTGCAAACTCTAATTCTTGATGCACGATATAAGACTGCACTGCATCGGAGAATACCTTGATAAAAATGTCCTCTTGGAATAAAAGTTTAATGTCATCAATATCTTCCAAAAGCTTATCCATTTTTTTAAAATTGATTTTTTCAAGCTTGTTTTCTCGATTAAGCCGCTCTAGCTCTTCAGTCATTTTCACAACCTTTAAAAAAATCTTTTCTACTTCTTTTTTCTTTTTGTAGCCATAGTTTAAAAACTCTTTGATTTTGTTTTGGATATGCCGTTGATTGGCTTTGATTTGTTCTTTGGTGGGTGGAGTTAGCTTGATAGGCTTTTTGGGAGTTTTTTGGAGGGTTTTTAGAATCTCGCCAAAAGGCAGCTCTTTTGTGCCTGCGATTCTCGCTCCACCTTCTGTGGCATTAATGACTTCTATTTCATAAGGAGTTTCTGCAATGTCCTTTTCAAAGAAGTTTAAAAACATTTTCCAAGTGGGTGTGGTTTCTACCAAGCCTTCACCACCATAAGCAGGGATTAAAAGCTTTTCAGAGGCATTTTCTTTGCGTTTGTATTGGGATTCGACTTCCCCAAAGATGGCATCTTTAGAGTGGGTTTTGCCCTCTTTTGAAAAGGCTAAATCTTGTCCGATAAAAATACATCGCTTAAATTGTGAATGTGCGATAATTTCATACGCCATATTTGCAGCACTCATTCCAATTCCCGCATAGCCATAGTCTCGCAAATCAAAAAATCGTGTGTAGCCAAAAGGGCGCATACTAAAGGATTTGATTCCTTGTGTGATAGCATTGGTAGTGGCTGGATGCACGATGCTTGTGAGAGCAAAGATAATGTCTTTTTGCGCTTTTTTGGGGACTTTAATAAAGAAGTTTGCAGTGGGTTCTACACGCTCTAATGTTACGACAACATCAGGCTTGATTCCATGTTTGGTGAGAATAGGAAAAGACGCATCAACAGAAAAAATCGTGAGGTAGGGGGCGTATTTTTTAAGAAGTGGAATTTGCTTATATAAAGAAGGTCCAGTAGAGACGATTACTGCAGTATCGGTGTTTTTTGCATTTAAAAGCAGCTCTTTAAAGCTTGGTGTGGTAATGAGTTCTGGTAGATTTAAGAGATGGTGTTCTAAGCCAATTAGGGCATCTGTGGAATCATTTCCCACAGCAATAACATGGTGTTCTAAACTCCTTGTGATAATGGAGTTTATATCAAGGCATTCTTCAGTGTATTTACCATAATAGCTATTATAAATGTGGAGATTGTAAATCCTAGAATAAATCCATTGTCCCTCTTTGACAAGATATTGGTCAAGTTGTCCAAAATTGGTTGTTTTGGTCCAAAAAATTAAAATTTTTTCCTCTAAAATCTCTTGTTCAAAATCGGCAAAATTAAGCGCGATATAGATTAGCTCTAATTCGGGTTCAAAAATAAAAAGCTTTTTTAAAGAAGGATTATTAGAGAGATATTTGTAAAAAATCCCATTCCCTATACCAAAAAAATAGAAAAAAGGATAAAGATTATAGGGTTCAAATTCTTTGATTTTTTGTTGTATTTCTACAAGAGGTTCTTGTGAGAAAAGTGCGACCTTGTTTTCTTTGTCATAGATATTGATATTAAGAGGGTCTTTCCCAATATAGACTTCATATTTTTTATTGGGTTCTAAAATTTTAAGCTGTGCAGCTAGAAGTGGATTTTTTTGGTAGAGCGCTTTGAGGTTTTTTTCAAACCTTGGATTAAGAATGTCTGACATAGGATTCCTTGATATTAAATTTTAAAAAGCCCAAAGCCATAAAGGCTATGAGGGGATTATTGTAGAAGTTGGAGAATATTTTGTTGGACTTGGTTGGCTTGAGCCATTGCAAAACTTCCAGATTGTGCAAGAATGTTGGTTTTAGAGAAGTTTGCAGATTCTTCAGCAAAGTCTGTATCGCGGATTTGTGATTCAGCGGATTTGACATTTACTTGGGTTACGGTGATGTTGTTAATCGTTGAAACAAGCTGTTGTTGCACAGAACCAAGGTCGGCACGGATTTTGTCTAAATGCTCTTGTGCAGATTGTGCCATATCCATAACCGCCATAGCGCCTTCTAGGCTAGTGACTCCAGCTCCAATCCCATTAGAATTAACTCTAGCAACTGCCGTGTTAGCATTAGCTCCAATTGCAGAGGCGACATTGGAATCAAATTCACCATTGACGCTCCTTAAATTCACTGTGTATTGTGCCAGTCCAGAACCTTGTTGGATATTGGTTGCACCAGAGTGCAAGCCTATTTGTGAGAAGTTTGTCCCAGAGACTAGAATATCTCTTGCATTCAGTCGAATTAGAGTTAAGCGACCGACAATGGCATGTGTTGTGCCAGACACTTTAGCAAAAGAACCTCCAGTGAGTGCCACACCAGCGGATGTTGCTCCATTAAGCACAGCAGAACCGCTTGTAACTTGGACAGAAATCGCACGCCCATCGGTGCTTGTTAGCTGCAATGCTCCAGAAATGCTAAGAGATGCTTGAACCCCTGTCCTTTCTTTTTGTGCGTTGATGGCGTTGATAAGTCTTCCATCATAGTCATTTTTTTGGACATCATTCACATCGCCAATATTGATTCCATTGATTACTAACCCTCGAACTGTTCCAGAAGCAATCGCACCTGCTCCCTGTCCCATAACATTATAGGTTGCCCTCACTCCTAGAGTATCGGAGTTTTTGTTAATGGCTTCAGCTAATGCTCCAATTCCTGTGCCTGCTGTAGTTGAGATCTTAATTGATTCAATAGAATAGCTGTTGGTCCCATCGGTGTTTAAAAATCGTAAAGTGACTTCATTAAGACTGCTAGAACCCGCGCTTACAGACATTTCTGCAGCAGTCTCATAGCGGACATGCCCGATTTTGTGAGAGTTAGTTGGCTGGATAGAAGCTTTAATAGTGGTGTTAGAATAAGCACCAATTTGAAATTCCTTGTTGGTAAAAGAGCCTGAAAGCATTTGTTGACCATTGAAGCTTGTTGTGTTGGCAATATTATCAAGCTCTTCCATAAGTCTTAAAATATCACTTTGCAATGCGTTTCTTGTTGAGGTAGTTTGTCCATCTTGTGCGGCTTGAGTTGCTTTTGTCTTGATGGTGTCTAAGATTTTGATTTGCTCATCCATTGCTTTATCTGCTGTTTGAATTATACCAATAGCGTCATTGGCATTTCTTGTAGCTTGACCTAGTGCAGCAGCTTGAGAGCGGAGGCTATCGGCAATTGCCATGCCTGAAGCATCATCAGCAGCTTTGTTGATTTTCAAACCAGAGCTTAACTTCTCTAGCGATTCTGACATGTTTCTGTTATTAACAATACCTGAAGTGTGAGCGTTTAACGCATTGACATTTGTGTATATCCTATAACTCATTGTGCATCCTTTGCAAAAATAAATTCAAAAAAGCATAAAGCAATCGACGTTCCATATTTAAAAAATTCCTAAAATGCGATATTTTGTGAAAAAATAATTCGTTAAGTAAAGTTTTGTTAGAATTTTGACGATATTGCAAACAATAATTTATGTTGATGAAAGACCTTTTATGCAGATTCAAACACAAGAGATTCTAACACGATTAAAAGAAGCGCAAACTAAGGAAAATATTAATAAGTGCATGTCGCTTATCCGTGCTTCTGGGCAGCATTGGCAGAGGGAATTAGAAGAATATTATCGGCAGGAGATTCTTGACTTATTAAAAGAGAAGCTTTTAGAGATAATCATCTCTAAAGGGGATATTTTAGAAAAGTCTATTTTGTGGGCTTATGGACTCTTTGAGAGTGAAGAATCACGCAAGAGAGATGAGAGGTTTGTAAAGTATTTTGAGTTTTGCGCCCCTTATGTGGAAGATGGTCATGCTTCTTATTATGAAAGGCTTTTGTTTTTGGAGTTTGCAAGCGCAGCTTTATTGCTTAGCGGAGATAGGGAAGGGGCGGTGAAGTATTTTTTATCTAAGGCGATTTATTTGAGTTTGAGGGAAAATTATATGGTGGAGTTAGACCCTTTTACGCGGGAGTTTTTGTATTATTATGAGATTCCCATAGAATGGATTTTGGAGATTCAAAGAAAGGCTTTGGAGTGGGAGAGCTTTTCTAAGCTTGATGATTTCACTAAAAAGACAATTTTTTTGTGGAGTATGCATTGTTTTTGGAATGTGAAGCATTATTTTAATCATTTAAAATGGCGAGAGAATTTTCCTATCTGGTTGGATTGCCTAAAAAGGCTATTGGAAGTTGGGAATCTTGATATGGCGATGTATGTAGAGTTTTACATTTATCACAAGTTTGGAAACTCTGCACAAACCCAAGAGGATTGGCAAGAATATAATGACAAAGTAGTCAAGCTTGTAGAACCTTATTATGTAGAGTATGGCAAGAATCTTCCAAAGTGCAAAGACAAGGTGGGTGTAGAGGGCAAAGCTAGCACAGTAGATAAAGCAAGCAATGTTGGCAAAATGGATAAAAAAGAAAAAATTAAGATAGCCATTATCAAAGATAGAATTGTGGAAAATTCTCCTTATAAGGTGGAGTATTCGCTTTGTAAGGCATTTATGGCAAATGAGGAGTTTGCTAAAAAATATGAGCTTGTTGTATATGGTATGAATTATATCCAAAAAAGTGATGATGGAATTGGGGCAATGCAGAGTTTTGTGCAGGTCGGAGTTTCGCTAGTTTGTCCGGCTAATCAGTTGATAAGGAAAGAGGGCTCTTATTATTCGCATTTGCAAAAAGCATTGT
>CALVAF010000205.1 GCA_944325475.1 uncultured Helicobacter sp. | reverse complement strand
ACAAAGTGGGCATATCAAAAATATCGGTTATTCTTTGTATTTGTGTATGCTTGAAGAGGCGATTTATCAGCTAAGTGGAAATGTCAAAGAAGAGAGGGCTAATATTGATGTTAAGCTTAGTGTAACGGCATTTTTAAATCCGGAGCTCATTGCTTCAGAGCGACTGCGGTTAGAGATTTATCGGAGGCTTTCAAGATGTGATGAGGAAAATGAGGTTTATGGGATAGAATCAGAGATTGAGGAGAGATTTGGGGCTTTAGATTGTTACACAAGGCAATTTATCGCACTCATTGCCATTAAAATCAAAGCTAGAAAATGTGGAATCACAAGCATTTTAAACTATCAGCAAAACATTACTTTTGTGGATTTAAGGGGTGAGAAAACGAGCATTGTTGCAAAAAGTAAAGATGAGGACGATATTTTAGAAGCGGTTATGGGATATTTAAAGAGGGCAAAGGAATAAAATGCGTTTTGGGTTTATTGGGGATATTGTAGGCAAGGTTGGTAGAGGGCTTGTTAGGGATTATTTAGGTGAAGCAAGAAAGACCTATGGGCTAGATTGTGTGATTGCTAATGGGGAAAATTCTAGCCATGGGTTTGGCTTGAGTGTGGCAACTTTTTTGGAGCTTCAAGGTTATGGTGTGGATATTTTCACAAGCGGGAATCATATTTGGGATAAAAAGGATATTTTTCCTCTTTTAGCCCAAGAAGATTCCGTGATTTTACGTCCGCATAATTATCCAAAGGGTGTTATGGGGAGTGGAATCTATAAAGGTGAGATTAGAGGGGAGAAGTTTGCAGTGGTAAATCTTATGGGGAGTTTTGGAATGCCCCAATGCGATAATGCCTTTGTGTGTGCTAAAGAAGCTGTGGAAATGCTGCAAAATGAGGAGATAAAAAATATTATTGTTGATTTTCATGCTGAAGCTACGAGTGAAAAACGTGCAATGTTTATGATGCTAAAGGGTAAGATTGGTGCGATTCTTGGGACACATACGCATGTGGGGACAGATGATTTGGAGATTTTTGAGGGGACTTTTGGGGTGAGCGATGTGGGAATGAGTGGGGCGAGGAAAAGTGTGATTGGAATGGAAATAGAAGAACCAATTGAGAAATTTTTAACTGGTATCCCAAATCGTCTTAGGATTCCAGAGGGTAAGGGGATTCCTAGCCTTTTTCAAATGGTGGTTTTTGAGCTTATAAATGGCAAATGCAAGGAGGCTTTTAAGCTAAAAGCAATCGATAATGGTGAGCTAAAGCAAACTTTGAAGGCTTTTTAGTTAGGATAATTTTATTGTAATTTTTTTAGGAGGGAACAATGCGGCAAACTTTAGATTTATTAAAAGCATATAATGAGCTTAGAATCATCACAGAACCTTTGGATATTAACTTAGAAATTCCTCATCTTGCATATCTTGAGGTCAAAAAGCCTGATTCTAAGGCATTACTTTTTACCAATCCTATTGATAAGCAACGAAATCTTAGCTTTGAAATGCCGGTTTTGATGAATCTTTTTGGGAGTTTTAGTCGTGTGAAATTACTGATTGGCGACACGCAAAATATCGCAAGAGACCTTGCATTTTTGTTGAAATTAAAGCCACCAAAGAGTTTTAGAGAATCACTTAAAATCCTCCCAAAACTCCTAAATTTACGTCATTTATCCCCTAAAGTGCTAAAAGAGCGAGGCTTATGTCAAGAGGTGGTAAAGCTTGGAAGTGAGGTGGATTTGCAATCTTTGCCAATTTTGAAGACTTGGAGCAATGATGGTGGGGCGTTTATCACAATGGGGCAGTGCTACACACAGAGCCTTGATGGAAGTGTGCTAAATCTTGGAATGTATCGTCTGCAAGTGTATGATAGGAATCATCTTGGATTGCATTGGCAGATTCATAAAGATTCGGTGGGGATTTTTGAGGAATACAAAAAGGCAAATCAAAAAATGCCCGTTAGCATTGCTATTGGAGGGAATCCTCTCTACACTTGGTGTGCGACTGCACCGCTGCCTTATGGGATTTTTGAACTTATGCTTTATGGTTTTATTAAAAAGCAAAAAGCGAGGCTTGTCAAATGTGTGAGTAATGAGCTTTGTGTGCCTTATGATAGTGATATTGTGATTGAAGGGTTTGTGGATACCAGTGAGTTAAGAGAGGAAGGGAGATTTGGCGATCATACGGGATTTTATACACCTATTGAACCTTATCCAGTGCTTGAAGTGAGTGCTATAACACACAAAAAAAATCCGATTTATCTTGCTTCTGTTGTGGGTAAGCCGCCTTTGGAAGATAAGTATCTAGGCTATCCAACGGAGCGGATTTTCTTGCCACTTTTGCAAACTACAACACCCAGCTTAATTGATTATTATATGCCTGAAAATGGTGTGTTTCATAATCTGATTTTAGTCAAAATTGCGGTGCGATTCCCAAGTGCGGCAAAACAGAGCATACATTCTTTTTGGGGCGTGGGGCAGATGAGTTTTGTCAAACATGCGATTTTTGTAGGCAAGGATGCACCAAGCCTTGAATCAGACGAAATTATCCCCTATATTTTAAACCGCTTTAGCGTGAAAAATTGCCTTTTTAGCGAGGGGATTTGTGATGCGCTAGATCACGCTTCACCAAATTTTGCTGAAGGGGGCAAGCTTGGGATTGACTGCACGGGTAAAGAAGTGGAGAATCCACAATTAGAGATTTTAGAAAATGAGGTCTTGCTAGAAAAATTAGCGGGAATTTTTCCTAAAGCTAAGGTTGTGAGGCAGTATTTTGCAGAGACAAAAAATCCAATTACGCTACTTGGGATTCAAAAAGGGGTAGAGGAAAGTTTGCAAAAGTATTTGCAAGAATCATCATTTGAGGGCTTGCAAAAGCAGATACGGATTCTTGTGCTGTTAGATTGGGAAAAAAATGATCTTGACAATCTTTATATGATTGTGTGGCGTGTGGTGAATAATATTGATTCAA
>CALVAF010000204.1 GCA_944325475.1 uncultured Helicobacter sp. | reverse complement strand
ATTTATTTCCATCAAATTTAACAAGATAGGATTCTACACCTGCTGCTTTTCCGCGACTTTCACTAAATTGATTACTAATTGAAGAGCTAAAAATAATAGGGACTTTAGAAAATCTTGGGTCTTCTTTAACTTTGGTGGCAAAGTGGAATCCGTCCATTTGTGGCATTTCGATATCAGAAACAATAACTTTTAGATGCTTAGTTAAACTTTCCCCATAATTTTCATAGAGTTTTTCTAGTTTTTGTAAGCCATCTGCTCCATCATTTGCTTCGGCAACATCAAATCCCATTTTTTCCAAAAATTCTTTAAGGATTTTGCGTGCGATAGAACTATCATCTAAGATAAGGGCTAATCCTTCAAATTTGTTATAAGAATGCTCCGCACTGATTTCTGGGTGATAAAATCCCAAATCTTGCACAATGCTCTCTAAATCAAGAATCAACAAAACTTGATTGTCATCAATTCTTGTGACACCAGTAACTCGGCTTTGGTCAAGATTCCCATGTGCAGAAGAGCTAAAATGTGCAGGTTCGATATTTTTCCAATTGATTCGACGGATTCGTTTGGCTTCATGCACAATAAAGCCAATCATGACATTGTTAAATTCTGCAATGATTACGCGGGGTTTGATTTTTCTGTTTTTTGGGGTTTCGACATTCATCCATTTTGCGAGGTTGATGACAGGTATGACTACGCCACGTAAATCAAAAATCCCTTCGATGTATTCGGGGACACCCGGAAGCTCTGTAAGCTCGGGTAGGCGGATGATTTCATTGACTTTAGCGACATTGATACCATAAACACCTTCATAGAGTTTGCCTTTTTCGACCTTATAGATTCGAAAATCGACTAATTCCATTTCATTGGTGCCAATTTTTAGAGTATCGGTTTTTTCAAGATTTGACACTAAAACTCCTTTGGTTTGAAGGATAAAGAATAATTATCAAATTCTACAATAAAATATGTTTTTTTACAAGTAAAAAGAGGCAATCCAATGTAGTGAATGGAAGATATTTGTTTGATTTGTCCTAGATGAAAATGTCCCTCTATAATGTAAAAAGGGCTTGAAGTGAAGAGAGTTTCTTTGTATTTTTGGATTCTTGTTTTTATGAAATCTTTAGAATAATTGTATTTTATTTTTTGCTTTTTTTGGAGGTGGTGGAGGATTTTTGGGTATAAAAAAGCATTGAAAAGATTAAGAAAAGTTAGTGTAAAAGGGTTTCTAATGAAATTAATGTAGCAGCGATAATGCCAATTTAGAAAAATATCACCATGGGCAAGATAGGCTTTTTGATCATTTAAAAGAAAACAAGCGGGTTGATTTTTGAGCGGATAATAATGAATGTTTTGAAAATAGTGGAGGTTTTGGAGTAAAAAGTCATGATTCCCTTCAAAATAATAAATTTCATGTTTCAAAGAGAGTTTTTGGAGAATTTCTAGAGTTTTTTGATTATCCGCAATGCTTTTGGGGACTTTTCCTACTAAAAAATCAAAAATATCCCCCAAAAGAAAAATCTGTCTTTTTGGCGTTTGCAAAAGATGAAGTAAAAAATCGTCCAAGACATTATTATAAAGGCAATGATGGTGAGAATCGGCTAAAAAAATAGCGTTTTTTTGGATAGAAATGGGTTGCATTATGGAATATAGGCAATCTGTGGTAATCCAAGCTTTTCATCTAAATCAAACATCAAATTTGCATTTGCCACGGCTTGAGAGCTAGCACCACGCAAAAGATTGTCAATACTAGAATTAATAAACAAATCTTGCCCATCGCATTTGGCATAAATATCACAAAAATGTGTCCCTGCAACATTTTTAATTTGCACGCAGTTTTTGCTGATTCGGATAAAAAATTCTTGGGCATAGTGCTGCTGGAGGATTTCTAAAGGGTTGATTTCTTCTTTGAGTTTGGCATAAATAGAAACTAGCATTCCTCGTGTAATGGGAATAAGATGTGGGACAAAAAGGGTTTTAAAGTTCATATTGCTGATTTTTTTGATTTGCTCATTAATTTCAGGACAATGACGGTGAGTAATAGGGGAGTAGGCAAAAAGATTTTCATTAATTGTTACAAAATGGGAAGTTTGGGTAAGCTTTTTCCCTGCGCCACTCACACCACTTTTGGCGTCAATATAAAGCGTCTGTGTGGAATCTAAATAAGGAATAAAGGGGAGAATTGCCAATAAAGAAGCGGCTGGATAACAACCCGGATTGGCTATGAGATTGGCATTTTTGATGGCATTGCGGTTGTATTCAGGTAGCCCATACACTGCGTTTTTGAGATTTTCTCTATCAAGATGAGTGCAGTAATATTCCTCATATGTTTTTGCTAATAAGCGATAATCTGCCGATAAATCCACAATTTTAATGTTTTTAGCAGTGAGGGCTTTGACATATTCCATTGCTTTTTGATGGGGAAGGGCTAAGAAAACCAATTCGCATTCTTTTGCAATTTGCTCGATTCTAGCTTCCAAGATTGGCTGGGTGATAATGCGTTTCAAAGAAGGGTGTAATAGTGTAATATCACTGCAGGCTTCTGTGGCACAAAGAGCAGTGATTTCAAAAATAGGGTGCTGTGTAAGAATTTTGACAAGCTCTAAGCCTGTATATCCGCTCACACCAACAATTCCAGTTTTGATTTTCATAAAATATTCCTTGAATCAAAAATAAAAATTTGTAAAAATGGACGATTTTAAATGATTCTAAAAATCAGTAGTCAATCAACCGCCACCCATAAAGGTAAGACATTCAATAACATCGCCATTTTTAAGCGCATAGGTTTCCCATTGTTCTTGTTTGATGACTTCAAGATTAACTGCGATTGCAACACTTTTTTGTTCGATTTTGTATTCTCTTAGTAGCTCCAAGAGATTCTTAGAATGGGTTGTGATAGGTTTGCCATTGAGTTTTAGTTCCATAGATTTTGCCTTTTATTTTGGTAAATAATGCAATTTTATGCTTTTTTAATTGAAAAATTTATAAAAAAACCCTTCTTTTTTGATAGCTTTGCCTTGGGTTAGGAATAACTCACCTTTTTTGATATTTTCTCTTATTGTGCTACCGGCTCCGATAATGCAGTCATCTTCGATGGTTATGGGTGCAATAGCTTGAGAATCGCTTCCAATAAACACATTTTTGCCAATTTTGGTTTGGAATTTTTCCTTTCCATTATAATTACAAGTGATAAATCCAGCACCAATATTAGTTCCCTCATCTACTTCACAATCCCCAAGATAGCTTAGATGACCGGCTTTAATTCCATTGAGTTTGGATTTTTTGACTTCGACAAAATTCCCAATATGCGTGTTTTTCAAAATGCTTTGCGGACGTAAATGTGCCATAGGACCCACATCGCTTTTTTCGACATAGCTTGATTCAATGACACTATGGGCTTTGATATGGGAATCAATAATCTCTGAATCACCACAAATGCTCACACCATTTTCAATGATACACTCTCCGCTAAATTTCACGCCCTCTTCGATATAAATTGTGTGCGGCAGCCGCATAATTACACCTTGCTTCATTAATGATTCTTTAATTCGATTTCCCAAAATCACTTCGGCATTGGTTAAATCTACCTTGTCATTTACACCTTTGAAATTTTCTAACTTCACAAACAAGGGTGTGATACTCTTAGAATCCTGCCTAGCTAGTGCGATAATATCGGTGAGATAATATTCCTTTTGGGCGTTGTTATTTTGGAGTTTGGGGAGATAGGTTTGCAAAATTTCTTTTTGGAAGCAATAAATTCCAGCATTTAGGGTGCTTAGGGCTAGAATTTCTGCATTTGCATCTTTTTCTTCGATGATTTCTAACACTTCGTTATTTTTGATTCTAACGCGCCCATAGCCATTGGTGTTTGGCAAATCTAAAACACTCATAACAATATCGCCTTTAGTGTCAAAGAATTGTTGTAATTGGTCTGCTTGGATAAGGGGCATATCGCCATTTAAGACAAGGATTTTTGAATGCCTTGCTTGGTAGTTTTTAAGCGCACCCCCTGTACCGGGGTAGTTTTCTGTATCTTGGAGGACAAAGCGGACTTTACCAGAAAAATATTTTTCGATAGATTCTTGGATTTTTTGGGCTTCATAGCCTAGCACAATGCTGACATCATCGCTGAGTTTGAGGGATTCTTTGATGCTATAATAGAGCATTTCTTTGCCACAAATTTTATGTAAAACTTTGGGCGTTTGGGATTTCATGCGCGTTCCTTTGCCAGCAGCAAGAATAACAATTGATAATTGAGTGTTTTCCATTTAAAATATCCACATTTTTTGAAAATTTTAATGAAATTTTAACACAATAAAGTTTAGAATTTAAATCAAATTTTATTTTGAAACTCTAATTTAAGCTTTCAATTGACATTAAGGAAAAAACGAAGATGGATTTAGCAACGGTCATTGGCATGTCTTTGTCTTTTATTCTAATTGGCACAGCGATGATGCTTGGGGTTGGAATTGGTCCTTATATTGATATTCCATCGGCGCTCATTACGATTGGTGGATCAATTACAAGTTTGTTCATCGGTTATAAAATGGAAAATATAAAAAAAATTTTTACTTATTTTCTTATTGCATTTAAGCCCCAAACTTTCGATGTTCCTGCATTAGTAAAAAAGCTCGTGGATTATTCTACACAAGCAAGACGCGATGGAATCTTATCGTTAGAGCAGCAGTTTAATCAAGAAGATAATGAATTTTTAAAACGTGGTTTAAATATGGCAATTGATGGGGCGGAGCCAGATAGCATTCGGGCTTTGTTAGAAACTGATATGGATAGGACTTTAGAGAGGCATAAGGCAAATGCGGGGATTTTTGACACTTGGGCGGCGTATGCAGGAGCGTATGGAATGCTTGGGACACTCATTGGTTTGGTTGCGATGTTGCTAAATATGTCTGATCCTAGCTCGATTGGTCCTGCGATGGCGGTGGCTTTGATTACTACGCTTTATGGTTCGATGGTTGGTAATATTGTAGGCTCTCCGATTGCAAATATCTTAAGTGTTAGAGCTAATGATGAGGCTTTAGTAAAATTATTGATTATTGAAGGGATTATGTCAATTCAAGCAGGAGATAATCCACGTATGCTAGAAGCCAAGCTTTTAACTTTTTTGCCGCCTAATCAACGCGTTAGTCAGTTTGAATAATTCTCAGGTGTGGTATGGCAAAACGTTGTCCTCCATGTGATTGTCCTCAAGTGATGCCCTTGTGGCTTGGCACTTATGGGGATATGGTCACACTTATTCTTACTTTTTTTATTTTGCTTTTAACGATGGTAACTTTTGATGCTAAAAAATTGCTAGAAGCAGAAGGGAGTATTCGCGGTAGTTTGGGCTTACTATCAGGTGGAATTAAGACTGAAGAAAGTAGAAATAGAATCTTACAACAAGCTGACATCACCACTGACCCAGAAACTGCAGAGGAAATTATAAGGGTGCGAAGTGAGATTTTGGAGTTTAAGGAAAATACAAAAGTATCTTTGGGTCCTTCGACAATCCAAGATGACGGCAAAGAGGGTTTTATTATGCGATTCCATGGGCGTTTGCTTTTTGATGAGGAGAAGACGACGCTAGAGAATGCAGAAGAGATTTTGTTTTTGAAGCGATTAGCTTTGATTTTGCAAAAAATGCCACAAGCAATCCACTTAGACATCATTGGATATGCGGATAATATGGAGGGTAAGCCCAATCCAAAATATCAAGATAGCCTAGGTTTGAGCGCATTGCGGGCTTCTAGTGTGGCTAGAATCTTAATTGAAAGTCAGGTCAATCCGCAAAAAATCACTTCATTAGGGGGTGGGGCGACAAACTTTTTATTACCCAATACCACTGCGGAGAATCGCGCACAAAATCGTCGTGTTGAGTTTCATTTCTACCCTCAAGATAGACATTTGCATAAAGTTCAAAATGTGTTAGATAGAGTAAAAGAGCAAAAACTTTATGAGCAATCCCAAAAAGAAAATTCAGTGACAGCAAGTCCAGCGATTTTACCAAAGAATGGAAATTAAGGTTTTTAGATGATGCGTGTTTTGTTTGGGGTGATTTGTTTGGTTGTTATGGCGTTTTCAGCCCCTCCAGAATTGCCACAAAGCCCGACGATTCCAACAATTGATTTAAGTCTTAGCGCGCCTAATGAGCCAGAGGATTTGGTAGCAATTTTAAATATTGTTATTGTCTTAACATTACTGGTTTTAGCACCTTCGCTGGTTTTAATGGCGACGAGTTTTGCAAGGCTTTTAATTGTATTTTCATTTTTACGGACAGCACTTGGGACGCAACAATCGCCCCCTACTCAGCTACTTGTATCCTTTGCTTTGATTTTAACAATGTTTATTATGGAGCCGGTGGTCAAAGAGGGGTATGATCAGGGCATCAAGCCTTATGTGGCAAAGGAGATTTCCTATCAGGAAGCTTTTGTGCTTGCCTCCCAACCTTTTAAGGATTTTATGATTCGCAATACGCGTCCCAAAGATTTAGCTTTGTTTTATCGCATTAGGGGCATAGAAAACCCACAAACTGCGCAAGATGTTCCCTTTACTATTGCCTTACCAGCATTTATTATTAGTGAGATGAAAACGGCTTTTCAGATAGGTTTTTTGTTGTATTTGCCCTTTTTGGTGATTGATATGGTAATTAGCTCAATTCTTATGGCGATGGGTATGATGATGTTACCCCCTACGATGATTTCGTTGCCTTTTAAAATTTTAATTTTTATTTTGGTAGATGGGTTTAATCTGCTGACAATGAATCTTGTGCAAAGTTTTCGCTAGTGGCTTGTGAATATCTTGGAAGTTGCGGTGGTTGCAGCGTTTTAGAAGAATGTAGTTTGGAATCTAAAGTTGCTTCTGTAAAGCAGCTTTTAGGGGTTAGTGAGTGTGATATTTTTAGTTTAGAACAAGATTCTTTTAGGGCACGCTGTGAGCTTGGAGTTTTTCATAAAGATGATAAAATCAGCTTTGTAATGCGTAATGGCAGACAATTTGTGTGTGTTGAAAATTGTCCTAATTTAATAAAGCCTTTACAGAAATTGTTGGCAGCATTTAAAAGGGAGTTGAATCGAGATTTTTTCAAAAGTTTTAAGCAAAAGCTTTTTGCTCTTGAAGTGCTTGGCACTCAAGATAATGCGATTTTGCTGACATTAATTTACCACAAAAAGATTGATGATTCTTGGCTGGAGGTAGCTAGGGAGTTAAAGAGGATTTTAAAAAAGGATGGATTTGAAGTAGAGATTATAGGGCGTAGCAGGGGTGTTAAGTTGGTTGTGGCAAAAGATTATGTGGTGGAGAGACTGGAGGTTTTGGGGAAGAGTTATCAGTATCGTTATGATGAGGGGGTTTTCACACAACCTAATCCGAAAATGAATGAAAAAATGATAGAGTGGGCGTTGCAGAACATGCTACAAAGTGAAGGTGATTTGCTTGAGATGTATTGTGGTTGTGGGAATTTCACAATTCCGCTTTCGCAAAAATTTCAAAAAGTCCTTGCTACTGAGATTTCTAAAACTTCAATTAAGGCGGCAAAATTTGCCTGTGAGCAAAATAGGCGGGAGAATATCACTTTTGTCCGTCTAAGTGGTAAGGAGTGTATTGAGGCAATCGGAGGAATGAGGGAGTTTAGGCGGTTAGAGGGTATTAACTTAGATTCTTATCATTTTACAACCGCTCTAATTGACCCGCCACGAGCAGGGCTTGGAGTAGAAGTGTGTTACTTCTTGCAACGATTTTGTATTTTGCTTTATATATCGTGCAATCCAATAAGTTTGGCTAAGGATTTAGAGATTTTAGGGCAGACACATGAGATTATTAAAGTTGCTTTTTTTGATCAATTCCCACATACACCCCATTTGGAGAGCGGAATTTTATTACAAAAAAGAGGGGTTTAAAAAGTTAAATTCTTGATAGCTGTGATTTTGGGCGATAGATTGAGTTAGAATCAAAGCAAGTTACTTTTTTACACTTATTTTAAAATAATATAAAAATTATTTATTGTAAATAAAATTTAAAGTGATTTTTAAATAGAATAGTTTTCCTAAAGATTTAAAATAAAGGACAAAAATGAAAAAACTACTTTTAATGGTAATGCTTGGAATTTTAAGTTTGGGATTTGTTGGTTGCGGAGAATCACAACAAAATGCAAGCAATAGTTTAGAATCTATTAAGCAAAAAGGCGTGATTACTATTGGTGTTTTTAGCGATAAGCCTCCTTTTGGATTTGTGAATAAGGAGGGCGGGAATGATGGCTTTGATGTGTATGTTTCTAGGCAAATGGCAAAGGATTTGCTAGGCGATGAAAGCAAGGTAAAATTTGAGCTTGTTGAAGCGGCAAGTCGTGTGGAATTTTTAAAAAGCGGAAAAGTTGATGTGATTATGGCAAATTTTACAAAAACTCCTGAAAGGGAAGCGGTGGTGGATTTTGCTATGCCTTATATGAAAGTGGCTTTGGGTGTAGTTTCTAGAGATGGAGCAATTAAAAGTATTGAGGATTTGAAAGGCAAAAAGTTGATTGTCAATAAAGGAACCACAGCAGATTTTTATTTTAGCAAGAATCACCCTGAAATCGAGCTTTTAAAATATGACCAAAACACTGAGAGCTTCTTAGCGCTAAAAGATGGCAGAGGCGATGCTTTAGCACATGATAATCTTTTAGTTTTTGCATGGGCGAAAGAAAATCCGGGATTTGAAGTTGGAATCACAAAGCTTGGTAATGAAGATGTGATTGCTCCTGCAGTTAAAAAGGGCGATAAAGACTTATTAGAATGGCTTAATGAGGAGATTGAAACACTTAATAAAAATGGCTTTATGAAAGAGGCTTATGAAAAAACCCTAGCTCCTATTTATGGAGAGGATAATTTGAATTCAGTCTTATTTGTGGAGTAATCAGCATTTATAAGACATTTTACTTTTGCAAAGGTGGCTTAAGAAGCAGTCTTGGCATTGTGGATTGAGCGCCTTGCAGATGTATCTCCCAAAAAGCACCATAGCTTGGTGTAAAGTTGCAAGATTATCCACAAAGATTTTTGTCAAATCCTCTTCTGTTCCTAGAGGAGTGCTAGAATCACTCAAACCCAAACGATGAGAAACTCTAAAAACATGCGTATCTACGGCGATAAAATTTGCTTCTTTGGATTCAATTAACACAACATTAGCCGTTTTTTGCCCCACGCCCGGAAGGCTTTTTAGCGCTTCTCTATCAAGTGGAATCACCCCTCCAAATTTTTCGCAAACCATCTCCGCCATAGCTTTGAGATTGGCAGCTTTGTTGTTAAAAAACGAACAGGTTTTAATGAGATTTTTGATGTTTTCTAATGGGGCATTTTTTAAGTCTTGCGGTGTTGGGTATTGTTTAAAAAGGGCTGGAGTGATGAGATTGACGCGTTTATCAGTGCATTGAGCAGAGAGCATAACAGCTATGAGAAGTTCATAATCGTTTTGATAAACCAGTTCAGTTTTTGCATTTTTGTAGTGCTCCAAAAAAAGTGTTTTAATGGCTTGAATTTCTTTTTTTGTAGCTTTTTTTATTTTTTTATTTGACATAAGAATCCTTTAGTTAAAAATTTCAAAGGGTGAAGTAATCACGCGCTTTAGAATATTAAAGGGCGAGAGGAGAAGGTCTTGTGCGGTTTTGGTTGTGATAGTGGGGTTATTGAGATTGCCAGTTATAGAAAATCCTGTAGAAATTGTTCCTTCTTTGCCTAGTAAAATGTAATTAACAAGTAGGATTTTGTTGATGATTCCGCTTAAAGATTTTGCTGTGATAAGCTGGGCATAAAAGTCGATACTCTGGCTTTCTAATGATACGATTCCTTTGCCTTGAATGTCGATAGAAGAACCTTTGAAGTCTAGGTTTTCAATGGCTAAAAAGTCTTTATTATAGCCAAAAGTAATGTTGCCTTCTTTGAGATAATAGCCTTGATTATTAAAACCGGGCGTTTTGAAAGAAAGTAAAGAAGGAATCGTATCAATAAAAGCCATGAGATTTTGCAAAAGATTAAGCTGGTTAATCGTAGTGTTAAGGATTTCTAACTTCCCAATAAGAATGCCTTTAGAATCAGTGTTGGCATTTGCAAAAAACCTGCCTTGTGTGAAGATTTTTTTGTTTGCAAAGGTGTTAATAAAAGTGTCTCCAAACTCCTTAGCATCAAGGGTAATGTGATTCCCTTTTTTGTAGATTTGGGCCTGTCCGTTTTTGTGCTTGAGGGTGGCTTTGAGTTCGTCATTGACAAGCGAAAGTGAGAAAGAATCGCTTAAAATTGTGCGATTTTGGAAGAGTAAATGGCAGTTTTTTCCAGTAATAAAAAGCGGTAGATTAGAGCTAGAATTTAAGTTGTTTTGGACATTATTTAGCAAAATGGTGAAGTTTTTGAGGTTTAGCTCACTCATTTCTTTATTTTTTTGGAATTGAAAGCTTGAATCTTGACTCTCTAAAGTCATTTCATTTGGTGTGTAATGGAGGCTTAGCTGCATGAATTCTAAGGGCTTGTGGTTTTTATCTAGCAAAATTTGCTGATTGCTATGCAACAAAAATTCCCCCCAAAACTCCTCAAAATTATGGGTGGTGATTTGGGCTTCCCCACCTGTGATTTGGTAATCTTGCAGGAGTTTAGAAAAAGGAAGTAAGGCAGAGAAATTTTGAATTTTAAAAGAAGAATTAGCCTGTAAGATTCCTTGAAAGTGAAGTGTGGGTAGGGTGATTTGAATTTGCGAATCATCGCTAAAATCGACTTCAAAAGGAAGTTGCTGATTTTGGAAGGTAAGAATTTCTGGAGAATCTTGACTGAGCATGAAAGAATGCACGAGTAAATCCCCACTTAGGGTTTTTGAATTGGTGTTTAAGATAAAATCAGAATCTGCAAACAAAAGGTCTTTGAAACGTGTGTTTTTAGTAGAAACTTTGATGAGGTGGTTATCCATATTTATAAGCAGTGATTGGGAGTTAAGCACTAAGTTATTTGAAAGTATTTGAGCATTTTTAGCTTTGAAGATTCCTTTGTAATTAATAGTGTGGTTTTGAAGATTAACTTTAAGGATTAAATTGGTGTTAATTTGCGTTTTTGGAGCTTTTATGGGTAGGGAAATATGGTAAGAATTAAGAAGGTTAAAAATCGTGTCATCAAGTGCAGATTGAGTTTGGAGAAAAATTTCTAGCATAGGCGATTGGAAAATATTGGTGATAGTAACTTGGCTGCCTTGCAAGTTTAGGTGGTGGTAGGTGGGTTGGCTTGGGTGAAATTCTAGGGTGTTATTTTGGAAAATAAGCTCAATGCTAGGTGAGAGAATGGGAGCCAAGCCTTTTTGGAAAGTAATTTTAGCGTCCGTGACTTCTGCAGAGAGATAAAGTGAGTCTAAGGTTTCTTTAAGAAAATTTTTGGAATCTAGTGGGAGTGTGAGAGAAAAATTTTTGATTTTTACAGAGGTAATTTTATAGTTATCAAAAATCCATTCTTTTAGCAATGGATCTTTAAAAGGTGGGAGCAAGGGCTGTAAGAAATCAATATTTGCAAAGGTGTTGCTAGAGCCTCTAAGTTTAATTTTTTGAAAGTCCCCTTCAAAGTTTAAATCAAAGCTAGCAGAGGCTTTGTAGGATTGTTTATCCAAAAAATCCAGCCTCCCGCTAGCCTGAAAAATTTGCTTACCAAGCTCGTATTGACCGCTGCCATGGTAGTAGATTCCATACTCTTTGAGATAAATATCCTGAAAATCCACCAAAACTCGTGATGCTTTTTCAATGAGATTGATCTTGGCATAAAGTTGGGGGAGATTGATAAGGAAATATTTGCCATCATAGGACAAGTTGGCTTGGTAGTTTTCAAAGATAATGTTTTGAATGTCAATTTTTTGGAAATATTGCAGGAGTAGGTGGATATTTTTGGCATATTGGATTTGCTCCTTGATGTCATTTAATGGAGCTTGTGAGATTTTAATCTCGCTTAGATTGAGAGTTTGTATCTCTAAAATGAGTTTTTTATCTAATCTTAGGTAAAATTCCTCGATTTGCGCTCCAGCGATTTTAAGCTGCTGGATTCTAATCCCGTTATAAAGAAAGGTATAAAGTAAGATGAATGCCCCTAGCACAAGAGTAAAAAAGAGGCTGATTTTTAATAATTTCATAGATGGTTTTTTCATTTTAATAATAATCTTATGTTTTTATTTGCAAATTCCAATTAATTCAAGCCGAATCGTTTATATCCCACAAGGTGGAACGAACGAAATTGTAGCATATTTGAACAAAAATAATTTTGATGTGAATAGATTTGATGGATATTTGTTGCATTTTTTTGGATATTTGCAAAGTGGTTGGCTAGACATTGGCAAGACCAAGCTTTCAAAAGGGGATTTTTTATATGCACTCATGAAGTCTAAAGCTGCTTTGGAGGACATTACTTTGATTCCGGGGGTGACTTTGTATTTTTTGATTCAAGAGATTGCAAAAAAGCTCAATCTCAATCTTAATGCCTTGGAACTCTCTTACAAGTAATATGAACCCTATGATGATGGAGTAATTTTGGAGGATACTTATAAGGTTACAAGAGGTATTAGGGAGAGGGATTTGATGTATTATTTGGTGAATACCTCGCTAAAAGAGCATCAAAAATGGGCAGTAAAATTTCTAGGTGAGTATGACCAAAAGCAGTGGTTTAGGTATGTAACGATTGCTTCTATTATTCAAAAAGAATCCGCAAACATTGCGGAAATGCCGCTAGTTTCAGCTGTGATTCATAATCGTTTGAAGCTTAAAATGCGTTTGCAGATGGATGGGGCTTTGAATTATGGTAGATTCTCCCACACTAAAGTGACGCCTGAAATGATACGAAATGATACAACTTCCTATAACACTTATCGTTATAATGGAATCCCTAGTGCGCCTGTGGGGAGTGTGAGTTTTAAGGCAATTCAAGCAGCGATTTTTCCCGCAAATGTCGATTATCTGTATTTTGTGAGAAATAAAAATGGTGTGCATTCTTTTTCTAAAACTTATCAAGAGCATTTAAGGAATTTCTCGCAATGACAAAAATGTAAAGAAAAATGTAAAAAATAAGATTTATTTAAGAAAAAATAATCAACAATACCAAATAAAAAGTTAAATAAAATTTTGCCTTTTATAGTGTATAATTGTGGCGTTAATAATGCATATCGCAAGGAAAAAAATGGAAAGAGTTAAGAAGGTAGGTATCGTTGGTGCTGGAAATGTAGGATCAACTCTAGCCTATATTTTATCTGCTACAACCCCTTATCAGATTGCTTTACAAGATAAAGATAAAGAGAGAGCAAGAGGCATGTTGCCAGATATGTTTCAGGCTTCTTGTGTGGGGGAGAAATTTGCAAAACTTGATGTGATTGCTTCACCCAAAGATTTGGGTGGCTGCGATGTGATTGTGGTCGCAGCGGGTTCGCCTAGATTGCCTGGAATGAGCAGGAATGATTTATTGTTTGCTAATGCGAAAGTCATCAGTGAGATTGCAAAAGATATTAAAGAAAATTCCCCAGAAGCCATTGTGGTTTTGGTTACAAATCCGCTTGATGCAATG
>CALVAF010000203.1 GCA_944325475.1 uncultured Helicobacter sp. | reverse complement strand
TGGTGCGATTAAATGAAGATACAATCGTGAAATTAGCTAAAGATTATGTCGCTAAAAAAGCGGAATAAAATCAATGAAAAAGAGTTTTAATGCCAAGCTATTTTCTTTTATTATAGCGGCGTTATTTGGGATTGTCTTATCTATCCCTTCGATTTTTCAAACCCAAGGTCCAAAAATTACTTTGGGACTGGATTTGCAAGGGGGGCTTAATCTGCTTTTGGGTGTTAAGACAGAAGAGGCGGTGAAAACGCGTTATACTTCTTTGGCTTCAGGGATTAATTTTTATGCGTTAGAAGAGCAGATTTTGCTTGATGGATTGGGTGTGGAAACAGAAAGTGTGGTATTTGAGCTACTTGATTCTAATGAAAAAGGGAAAATTGATAGTTATCTTAAAGGTATTCCGGGATTAAATGTTATAGAAAATAACCTAAAATATACGATTACATTTACTGAAACTGAAATTGTTAATATCGAAAATTACGCCATTGAACAGGCGATTGGGAATATCCGCAATCGTCTTGACCAATTTGGATTATCTGAACCTAGTGTAACTAAACAAGGAATGGATTCTATTCTCGTGCAATTACCCGGAATTAAAACCCAAGAGGACGAGCAGAGGGCTTTGGAATTGATTTCTAAAGGTGGGCATTTACAGATGATGGCAGTTGATGAAGCTAGAAATGCGCGTGTGCAGAGCATGACGGAGCTAGAAGCGGAATCCTATGGCGATGTGATTTTGCCCTTTTTGGATAATCCTAACCAAAAAATCCTACTCAAAGCCATTCCAATTTTAGATGGTGCGATGCTAACAGATGCAAGGGTGGCTTATGACCAAAATGGACAACCCATTATTAATTTTACGCTAAATGCGCAAGGTGGGAAGATTTTTGGGGATTTTTCTGGTAAAAATGTTGGGAATCGCATGGCAGTTGTGTTGGATGGAAAGGTGTATTCTGCGCCTGTGATTCGTGAGAGAATTGGTGGTGGTAGTGGGCAAATTAGCGGAGGCTTTAGCGTGCAAGAGGCAAGTGATATTGCTATTGCCTTGCGTAGCGGGGCTTTGCCTGCACCCATTACTTTGTTAGAAAAACGCAGTGTGGGACCAAGCTTGGGGGCTGATAGTATCAAGACTTCAATGATTGCATTGGTTAGTGGAGTAGTGCTAGTAGTGGCTTTTATGATTTTTTATTATGGAATTGCTGGAATCATTGCTAATGTTGCAATGGTGGTGAATATTTTATTAGTGATTGCGGTGATGGCGCTTTTTGGAGCGACACTGACTTTGCCCGGAATGGCAGGAATCATTTTAACTGTGGGTATGGCTGTGGATGCTAATGTGATTATTAATGAACGGATTAGAGAGGGGTTTAGGGCTGGAGAGAGCTTTATTAAATCTATGGAAAATGGCTATGCAAATGCTTCAAGGGCGATTTTTGATTCTAACCTTACTTCTTTGATTGCTGCTGTCTTGCTTTATATGTTTGGAACGGGTGCGATTAAGGGTTTTGCTATTACGATGAGTATTGGGATTATTGCTTCAGTTATCACGGCAATTTTTGGAACACATGGGATTTTTAGGCTTTTACAAAATAAAATCATAAAATCAGAGAATTATTCCCTTTGGTTTGGTTATAAGAAAAGGGGTGTGTAAATGGATTTTTTTAAGCATAATAAAATTTATGATTTTGTGAAAATGTCAAATTATGGAATCGTGATATCAGGAATCTTGTTCGTTTTCTCCCTTGTTTTATTTATTAAGCCCGGATTTACCTTAGGCGTGGATTTTGCAGGGGGGACGATTATTCAGATTCAATACTCTAAAGAAGCACCCTTAGCTAAGATTAGAGAAAAGCTAGAGAGTATTGAGCATTTTAAAGGTGCGCAAGTGAGTGAGTTTGGTAGCCCCCAAGAGATTCTCATTCGGCTTGCGACAGCGACTTCTAGTGTGAATCAAAATATTGGTGAGGAAGTGGCAAATCTTTTAAAAGATACGGGCGATTTGCAGATTAGACGTGTAGATATTGTAGGTCCAAAGGTTGGTAATGAGTTAAAAGAAAAAGGTATTTTGGCATTGAGTTTGTCACTTATTTCAATTATGATTTATGTGGCGTATCGGTATGAATGGCGTTTTGCAGTTGCAAGCATTTTGGCTTTGATTCATGATGTTGTAATTGCTGCTGGGGCAGTGGTGTTATTTGATATTGATTTGAGTTTGGAAGTGATTGCCGCACTTTTGACATTAATTGGATATTCGATTAATGACACGATTATCATCTTTGATAGAATTCGCGAAAGGGTTGGTTTTAGGGTGAATAATAATCTCAAAGAAGTGGTTAATGAAGCCCTCTCTGCCACACTCTCTCGGACGATACTGACTTCTCTAACTGTATTTTTTGTGGTTTTGACGCTTTATTTGTTTGGTGGAGAGATTATTAAAGGCTTTAGTCTGCCGATGTTAGTGGGGTCAATTGTGGGGAGTTATAGTTCGATTTTTGTGGCAAGCAAGCTGGTGATGATTCTAGGTTTTGACTTAGAAAAATACCATAAAAAACTAGTGGAAGCAGAACGTAAGGCGCTAGAGAAGAAAAAAATGCGTGAAATGTATGAGAGAGGAAGACTTTAGGAGGCGTTTATGGATTGGGGAAAAGTGATTTATGTGTTTTTTGTGTTGATGAGTTTGACTTCGACTATTGGCTTTTTGTGGGAGCAAAATATTATTATGCTTTTTATTGCAGGGGGTGTGAATATTATTTCTACATTTCTAAAAATTGGAGTTAGGAGTTATATGTCTGCAGAGCTAATGGCGGCTTCATTAGTAGCGGATTTGCATTTGATTCCAGCTTTTATTTATATGGAAGTGTTGAATAATGTTAATGTTGCTGTGGCATTAGCGCTTGGGGCATTGGTGGCTAATATTGTGTCAATCGTGTTTGTTGCTATTGAGAGTGTGAAAAATTATAATCATTTTAATTGAGGAAACGCTATGGAGTATTATGCAAAAGGGATTGAGAAGAAGTGGCAGGAATTTTGGGAGAATAGTGGGGCTTATGAACCAAAAGAAGACAAAAATCTGCCTAAAAAATATATTTTAAGTATGTTCCCTTATCCTAGCGGTAATATTCATATGGGGCATGTGAGGAA
>CALVAF010000202.1 GCA_944325475.1 uncultured Helicobacter sp. | reverse complement strand
CGCTCTAATCCCCAAAATTCGCAATTTTCTATAAAATCGCTGCATACCAAAATTCGCTCTTTTATCAATCTTATAAGAAATCAGCTTTAAATATTTCAAAATTTCCTTTTTCTCTATCCCCGTTTTGTGCGATGATTCTTCTAAAAGATAATGCGGAATCTTCATATGCTTTTTGCCAAAAGATTGAATCATCTTAGAAAAAAATGCTGTATCTCTCCTCACGCACAACCGCCCAAACACAAAAGGCAACCCCTGCTTAGAAAACCAATATTCCCCCATATCAATATAGTCTGTCCGCCCCTCTTTTTGTTGCTTTAAAACCTCTGTTAATGCTCTATCGCCAATTAAGACTCTCCCCTCTAAGCCCAAAACCCTCAAAAGCGCATTGGAAGTAGCCGACTGATAATCGCTCCCCTCCTCTTCTTTGAGGCAAATCACGCTTAACACCTTTCTTTTTGCAACTATTCCAATATTTGAAGCAAAAAAGCCCTTTTTCTGCGATGCCTTGCAAAACCCCATACGAGAAGTCACAATAGAAGAGACAAATCCCGCATCAATATAGCCAAATAAAAACTCACTATTAAGCTTTGCAGGATAGGATTTTCGCTTTTTATAACCTAGCATAAACTGCGATGGTGTCGGGTATGCACGGATAAAAACCTCAAAAGGTAGAAGATTGAGATAATCGATTTTCCCAAAACGCATAAATATTCCTTAACTTTTTAAGTTATTTTACACTATATCTGATAAATCTAAATCTATACAATCTATAAGACTTCCAAATAAGTAACCTTTCAAAAAAAATGGTATAAAATAATATAAATTCTATACAAAAAGGATAAAAATGAACCCCTTGCTATTAGAAACAATCCAGAATCTCCCTCCGCTACCAAGTACCGTTACAGAATTGCGTGATTATATTGATTCTAATGGTGCGAATTTAGAAGCTAACAAAATCGCCAATATTATCCAAAAAGATCCACTTTTAGTTGCAGAATTATTACGTCTTGCAAACTCTCCATTTTATGGACTTTCAAGACAAGTTTCTACGATTATCCAAGTGATTTCCTTGCTTAGAATCAACAATATTAAAAATGTCGTCTTAGCCAATTCCCTCAAATCCACTTTCACCATTGATGTTTCCCCCTATGGCTTAGACACAGCAAGCTTCCTTAATAATTGCTCTAAGGAAGCAGATTTTATCTCAAGTTGGCTCAAAGAAGAAAACAAAACCCTTGCAAACACGCTTGTGCCATGTGCGATGTTGCTGCGGCTAGGAATGATTCTACTTTCTAATATGCTAATTAAAGCTAGCAAGGACAAGGAATTTTTATCCGAAAACAAAGCTCACAATTTCCAAGACATTCGTGAGGTAGAGAATCGCTATTGTGGAGTGGATAGCGTGTCTTTTTTGGGATTTTTATTTGATTATTGGCATTTTGATGAAATTTTGATTCAAAGTATTGCCTATATCGACACGCCACATGCTGCAAATGGAGAAGTCAAAAAAAACGCCTATGCATTAGCCATTACTAACTGCCTTTTTGAACCTTATGCGCCATTAAGCCATTTCAATTCCAAAAAAGCTATTGCACTTTTAAATGAGGCAAAGAATCAAAATATCGACTTTGATATGGGGAATTTCCTAGCTAACCTACCCAAAGAAGCTAAAGACAATCTAGCACAGGAATTAGGAAGTTAAGGAGTTAAAGAAGAATACCAAAGCCCATATTTATGGGCTTTAAGCGTAGTGAATTTTGCAGATTATAGTTTGTCTGCGTTTTGTGAAAGGTATTCTGCCACACCCTTAGCGTCTGCTTTCATACCTTTATCACCTTTATTCCACCCTGCTGGGCAAACTTCACCATTTTCTTCAAAGAATGTCAAAGCATCGCACATTCTTAGCATTTCATCCATATTTCTACCAAGTGGAAGGTCATTAATCACAGCATGGCGAACAACTTGATTCTTATCAATCAAGAAAGAACCTCTTAATGCCACTGCCTCATCAATCAAAACTTCATAATCTCTTGAAATTTGCTTTGTAATATCAGAAACCATAGGGAATTGCACATTTCCGATTCCGCCTTGATTAACTGGAGTATTTTTCCAAGCAAAATGCACCACATCTGAATCAATAGAAACACCAATAACATTGAAGCCTTTTTCAGCAAATGCTTTTACTCTGTGGTCCATTGCGATGATTTCTGATGGGCAAACAAATGTAAAATCCTTTGGCCAAAAGAAAACAATCGCACCATTCCTGCCAAAGTTTCTAGAAAGTTCAAAATCCTCTACAATTTGATTGTTTGCTAAAACTGCAGGTGCTTTGAAATTTGGAGCTTTTTTTGTTACTAACATTTTAAATCCTTTATAAAAATAATTTGTTGATAAAAAATATCAATTACAATTCTACCAATACAAAGATAAATCAAAAATTAAAAAACAAAATTTTTTAGCTTTTTTATCTTTTTTAAGATTCGCTTTGTTACAATTCTAAAAACTTTAAAATACAAGGTGAATTTATGAAAAAAGAATTTCTTTTTACTTCCGAATCGGTGACTGAAGGACATCCAGACAAAATGGCAGACCAAATCAGCGATGCGATTTTGGACTATATTATAGAGCGAGATCCAAAGGCAAGAGTGGCATGCGAAACCCTACTTTCTAATGGATATTGCGTGATTGCAGGGGAGCTAAAAACCCATGCTTATGCCCCGATGCAAGACATTGCTAGACGCGTGATTCGTGAGATTGGTTATATTGATGCACGATATGGCTTTGATTATCGTAGCGCAGGGGTGCTTAATGGTATTGGCGAGCAAAGCCCAGATATTAATCAAGGTGTTGATAGGGAAGATGGCGAGATTGGGGCGGGAGACCAAGGCTTGATGTTTGGCTATGCTTGCCGCGAAACTGATGTTTTAATGCCACTTCCTATCTACCTTTCTCATCGAATCACAGAAAGACTAGCCGCCCTTAGAAAAGATGGCACACTACCCTTTTTACGCCCTGATGGCAAGTCTCAAGTCACTATAAAATATGCTAATGGAATCCCTGTGGGAATCGATACGATTGTAGTTTCCACTCAACACAGCCCAGAAACTTCTCAAGAAATTCTTAGAAGTGCAGTGATTGAAGAAGTCATCAAAAAGGCTCTACCACGGGAGTTTGAGACCGATAATATCCGCTATTTCATCAACCCAACCGGTAAATTCGTCATCGGTGGTCCTCAAGGCGATGCGGGGCTAACTGGGAGAAAAATTATCGTGGATACCTATGGCGGAAGTTGCCCACATGGTGGTGGAGCCTTTAGTGGAAAAGACCCAAGTAAAGTCGATAGAAGCGGTGCGTATGCCATGCGATATGTCGCAAAAAACCTTGTTGCAAGCGGAATTTGTGACAAAGCCACCGTGCAAATTGCCTATGCAATTGGAGTAGTAGAACCCGTCTCAATCCTTGTTAATACGCATGGCACAGGCAAAGTCGAAGATTCTAAAATCGAGGAATGCATCAAAACCCTCTTCCACCTCACGCCAAAAGGCATTATTGAATCCCTAGACCTCCTCCGTCCAATCTATCAAAAAACTGCAAGTTATGGGCATTTTGGCAGGGAATTACCCGAATTTACTTGGGAGAAAACCGACAAAGTTGAAGCCATTAAAGACTACTTCAATCTCAAATAAAGGTTTTAAGGAAGATTACAATCTCCTCCTTTTTACCTCCAAAAGCATTGCTGATTATCCCACAAATTTTTTAAATTTTAAAACCCTCCATTATCTAGACCAAAACACAAGCCATGGCTATTACCCACACTCAAAAAACCAATCAGCAAAGATTCTTATATTGCCCTGCTAAACTTTAAAAACAACAAAACTTGAAACTTTAAGAATCTTGCCTAGAAAATTCTTGCTTGATTTTTTCTAAAACGCCTAATAACACTTATTACTCTAAAAGGCAATTCCATTAATCTACCTTGTTTGCATTTAGAATAAGCATGAGCTGCCAACCTTCCTAATTGATATGAAAGATTATAATCTTGCAATGGAATCTCCCCCATTTTAATCAAATCTTTCTTCCCATAAAAATAATAAACATAAAATGGGGTAGCCAAAAACAATCCTTTTTGATAAAGCTTTAAAAGCTGGTATCCTAAATAACATTGGAAAGATAGGGCATTATCCGCTTGCGGTTTTTTCTTTAGCAATTCCTCTTTAAATATCGGTGTTTGCTCCACCATATCCCACCAATATTGACCTAAAAATTTATTGTGGTAATCCAAATAAATCTTACTATCCCTCCAAGGTTTATATCTAATATAATAATGAAAAATTTTAGGATTCTTAAGAGCATTATTGAAATCTTTTCTTTGATAAGAAATATTTATCTTGCCTTTGTCATCAAGACAAATAGCATCACAATAGACATACGCCAAAATATTCCACTCTATTGAAAGCTTATAAAACCTCCCAAGCATAACAGCATTTAAAATATCTTGATCATGTGTTGGACAATAGTAATTTGCCGCAATTTCAAAAATTTTCTTTTCTATTTTTTCTTTTCTCCACAACTCCAAATCTATTAACATCATTCCGCTATTAAAATAATTTACACTGATATCAATTGGTGGATAAGTTTCACTTTTGGGCTTAAGAACTCTATTGGCATTATAATAATCCATTACAGCTCCACAAATTTTGCCCTGCAAATCTATAGCAAATAATTCCCTTAAATCCCCCAAAACAAGCATATCTATATCTAAATAAACGCATTTTGTTATCGATTGGGGCAAAACACTGCCAATTTTTAAGCGATAATAAGCCAAATAATTTCCATTAAGGGTTGGCAAAGATTGAGCTCTTAAAATTTCATCATCTAAAACAAGAATGCTAAGGGTACAGGGGTAAATTTTAGAGAGCTCTAAAATCAAATTTTGCAATTTGTCTTTTATTTCTTGACCAATAAAATCCATTAAGAAATAAAAATTATAGGCACCCCCCCCCCCGCAACATTAGAGACTATATTTGAGTTTTGTATAATCGAAATCATCAATAAAGAAGAATAAAACA
>CALVAF010000201.1 GCA_944325475.1 uncultured Helicobacter sp. | reverse complement strand
CTATGTTAGATCAATAATTTTAGGTGCTATTTTTTTTGTAGCTCTAGGCTATTTTATCTACTAAAATCATTCCCCAAAAAAGCTCATGTGGTTGTGAAGATTGCCATTGCGATAAGAAATAGATTTTATAAAATTTTAAGCTTTACTTAAATAGAATTCTAGCCTTACCAAATTTATTCTTAAGGAAAGCAAATGAAAGTAATCAAACTATCTCTAGCAACCTGTGTTGCACTAGCAAGTCTTTCAACTGGAAGCTTTGCCCAGTCTCTTGAAGAGGCAATCAAAGGAATCGATGTAAGCGGAATGTTGCGTTATAGATACACCGATAATCGCTATGACAATCAAGGTTTTGACAAAAAAGAACTCACAAAAGGTAATGCAAACCACCAATGGAGAGCTGAAGCATTCTTTAAAACCCCCGTCATTAATAATATCGCTATGAATATAGGGATTGGCTACCACAATTTACAGCAAAATACCAATCATGGAAAGGGCATTTTAGATGCTAATGGTAGCTACACTAATGATTTTGTAGGTAATGGCTTAGGTTCTGGTTCTGATGGCTGGTTTGGGGTGAGAGAATTAAATATGGTTATCATACCTGATTCTACCAACACCACTATTAAAGTCGGTAAAATGATTATGCAAACTCCGCTAAATGACACACTTGATGATAGGGCAACGGGTATTTTCATAACAAATTCTGATTTGAATCACTGGACTTTTACTTTGGGTGCCTTTGATTCATGGAGCATTGATGATTATCAAACTGGTTATCTTATCCCAACACCCAATAGCGAATCTTTTGCAAAACCTTTTTACACAGCAGGTGCAATAAGCAATTATAATACAAGCGTTGGGGATTTCAGCTCTCAACTTTGGCTTTTCAATGCCACAGATATGATTGACTTTGCAGGTTTTGGTGAGTTAGCTTGGCAAAACTCAATGTTTCATTTAAAAGGACAATATGCCTTTAGTAAGCTCAATAGTGACGCTAATTCCCCTTGGACAAGCGTGTATGGTGAAAAAATCAAAGAAGGCAATGACCTTTATACTCTTGAAGCAGGTGTGAGATTCCATGATTATAATATCCCAGTAGAAGAAAAAATCGGGTATTGGGGGAATACACAAGATGGCTATGCAGTATCTTTAGATGATGAGGGTTCTTTCCAAAAAGTAGGACAAATTTGGTTTGAAAATGCTGCAACAGGCGTTAGCATTTCTATGTTCCCAACTGCTGGACAAAATATGCCTAGAGGATTTGAATCTAATGAGCTTAGTATGTTCTATGCCAATATCAACTACGATATTTTAGAAAATTTAAATATTGGGATTGATTATGTCAATGGAACCAACAAAATCTCAAGAGGACAAGGAACAGCACGATATAGTGGAGATATTGACTTCCAAGAAATCAATCCTTATATTGTTTGGCAATACACCAAATCTCTTAGAATCTTCGCTCACTATTCTATCTTAACCACAGACACAACAAAACAAATTGCTCTAGGCAATGCAGATACAGCTGCTTGGGATAACACTAGAAATACTGATTCTGAAGATAGAAATAGGCTGAGAGTAGAAATCAAATACACTTTCTAAAACAAATGGGATTCTTCCCATTTGCACCCTACTTCTATCTTTTTTAAACTCTAATCCAAAAGCCATTCCAATTTCTGCTACAAATTCTAAAATTCTTTAACTTTTTTACAATTATTCTACAAAGAAAAGCTAGAATTTATTTTTATTTTGCTACCTTAATACTGCATATTCTAAAAAATTATGGTTATTTTATTTTAAGGAGAATCTATGCGAACAAAGTGGGTAGAAGCTCGTAAAAATGATAAAATCAAAACCCAGCTTCATTATGCAAAAAGAGGAATCATCACTCAAGAAATGGAGTATGTGGCTAATATTGAACATTTAGAGCCTGAAATCATAAGAAAAGAGGTCGCTAGAGGGCGTTTGATACTACCCTCTAATGTCAATCACACCAACTTAGAACCTATGGGAATTGGGATTGCTGCACGAACAAAAATCAACTCCAATATCGGAAGCTCCGCGCTTGCAAGCTCCATAGAAGAAGAGGTGCAAAAAACACTTATTTCTATCAAATATGGTGCGGATACCATTATGGATTTAAGCACCGGAGGAGATTTGGATTCCATTCGAGAGGCAGTGATTCAAAACTCTAGTGTGCCTATTGGCACCGTGCCTATCTATCAAATCTTACATGATGTCAAAAATGACATTAATGCCCTAACTATAGATAAAATGCTTGAAGTTATGGAAAGACAAGCAAGACAAGGCGTGAGTTATTTCACCATTCATTGCGGATTCTTGCTAGAACATATGCCGCTTCTAGCTAAACGCAAAATGGGAATCGTCAGCCGTGGCGGCAGTTTGATGGCATCATGGATGATGCACTACCACAAACAAAATCCTTTCTATGAAGCCTTTGATGAGATTCTAAGTATTTGTCAAAAATACGATGTCTCCCTAAGTCTTGGCGATTCTTTGCGTCCGGGTTGTTTGGCTGATTCTAGCGATGCAGCCCAGCTAGGCGAACTCAAAGTGCTAGGCGAACTCACCAAAAGAGCATGGGAAAAAGATGTGCAAGTTATGATTGAAGGTCCCGGACATGTGCCAATGAATGAGATTGAACGCAATATCGAACTCCAAAAAGAACTTTGCTTTGAAGCACCCTTTTATGTGCTTGGTCCACTTGTTACAGACATTGCTGCAGGCTATGATCACATTGCTTCTGCCATTGGGGCAGCGATTGCTGCATGGAAAGGCGTTGCAATGCTATGCTATGTCACTCCAAAAGAACATTTAGGCTTACCTAATGCTAAAGATGTGCGAGAGGGAATCATTGCTTATAAAATTGCAGCGCATGCTGCTGACATCGCTAGAGGGCGAATCAATGCAAGATTAAGAGATGATGCGATGAGTAATGCGCGTTATAATTTTGATTGGAATAAGCAATTTGAACTTGCCCTTGACCCAGAAAGAGCTAAGGAATACCATGATGAGAGTTTGCCCCAAGAGGTTTTCAAAGAGGCAAAATTCTGCTCTATGTGCGGTCCAAAATTTTGTAGTTACAAAATTTCACAAGAAATTATCGAACAACACAACTAAAAAGGAAAATTATGAATCAAGAGCAATTAGTTAATTTATTAAAAGAAATAACTTATCCTAATTTTGAAAAAGACATCGTGACTTTTGGCTTTGTCAAAGAAATGCTAATCCACGAAAATG
>CALVAF010000200.1 GCA_944325475.1 uncultured Helicobacter sp. | reverse complement strand
ATATTACACTATAATTATATATGTTTGTTTATAATTCTACTTATTTTTAGATAAAAAAACAAACACGTTCTTTGACAATCTGTAAATAAGGTATCACAATGGAATGGTTTGTATTGTGGGGATTTTTTGTTATATGGAGTTGGATTATTCTTTATGACAACTAGGCAGAGCGGCAACTCTGCCTACTGCTATTTATCCTTTTTGTCGGATTCTTGCTGTGGCTTGTCTTTGCTTTCTGTATGAGGTTTAACATTCTCAGTAGTAATCTTCATGCTATTAGCAATCAGTTTTTCTGGTTCTGTTGTTCCTGTCATTGCTACTGGTTTTGAATCTTTGTCATCAGCCATATTTTCACCTCCTTTCATAAGATTAAAGTAAAGGGTAAAAATGCCAAAAATAATAGCAAGAACAAGGGATGTTCGTATATGCTTATACGATTTCACTAGGACATGTGCTGTTTGTTCAATGTTTTCTTGATTTGCCTTTTTTGCGTCAAGCGTTGCAGAAATGAGACGATTAAGTCCATTGACATGCTCTAGCGAATCGGTTGGAATCTTTGAAAGTTCTTCGCACATATCCTTAGGTAACATTCTATGTCTAGCTTTGCTTATTACCGAAAGGGCACTCCAACATCCCATTATCAAAGAAGCACAGCTGATAATAAAGCAGAAAATATAAATAATCGCATACATATCATATATGTGAATGTATTTTAGTTGATTTGCAAAAATCGCTACAAGCCCACCAAAAATGGAAACATTAAGCCATAGATACATCCGCACAAGCAAAAGTTGATTAGGTATGATGCTTGTAAGCATAGCATCTAAATCTTTACGAAAAGATTCTAGCTGGAGCTTGAGATTTTTCTCATAGTTTTCATAGTTTTGTTTTTGTTCGGTGTCGGGCTTTTGCGATTCTTTATTATCCATTATTTACCTTTTATTATAGATTGTCAAATTATACTAAAAAAGGAGCTTTTATGAAGTATGGAACACTTAGCCAACAAATGGCTAAAAATGGCGTAAAGCTACGCACTTGGGCTAAAGCTAAAGGACTTAATGAAAGGGATATAGGAATTTTAAATCAAATTTCGCAAGGTATCATTAAAGGTAAATGGGGCAGGGCTAAAGAGCTTGTAGAGTTGCTAAAAAGAGATGGATTTAAGGTTGCGTAAATGTGGATAAGTAGTAAAGAGTTTGCGGAAAAATACAATTTAAATAGAGATACTATTGTTAAATCCACAAGTAGAGCCGACAAGAAAGGTAAAAATTTTTGTTCTATAAGGTTCAATATATTATACTTTAAATATTCTGAAGGGGTTGGTGGCTATGCAGGCAAAATCCTCCGAATCTGGAACACTCCCTTATCCCAAAAGCAAGTGGAAGCCATAGAAAAAGGCTATCCTATAAAGTATGTGCTAGAGGAAATGGGTGAGGTAGTGGAATCCGCAAGGGTAAATGAGAGTATGGAAAGCTTTAAGCAAAGCCCTCGCAATGAAGAAGTGGTGGAATCCAACAATGACGAAGTCGCACAATCTAATGTTATGGAATCTAAGGATTCTAAAGCATTGGCTTGTAAAGAAAATAAAATGAAAGAAAAAGGAGCTAACAATGAAAAAGCTCTCAAAGAGAGTGTAAGAGAAGCTCTATACACTAGAGGGGATAATAATGCTAGTGAGTATAATAGTGGGGCTATTATTAATAGGGATTCCTCTCTTTATCGGAATGATTTATCTAATGGTGGGGTAGAAACTAAAGAAAACAAAGAGCGTGAGTGGATTGCTTTAAGTGCAAAAGAAAAAGCCCAAGCAAAGCACAGAGAAAAAATCTTAATAGACTATGAGAGTGCAAAACTTAGCGGGATACAAGTAAAACATTTTATAGAGCTTAAAAATAGGGAGGATTCTACCTTAAAACTCACACAAGGAAAATTGTTTGATTGGGCTAGAAAATATAAAACACAAGGCTTAAGTGGCTTAAGTGATAAAAGAGGCGTTGCAAAGATAGGCACAACTTCACTCCCCGCTTGGGTGCAAGAAGAAGCCATAAAAATGTGGAGAGTAATGGGGAGTGGATACTTTAATAAGATGCAGTTATGGAGAGAGCTACACATTATCGCTCACTTGTATGTTGAGGGCTATTCTTATGAGAAATTCCTTAAATGTGAGATACCTCCTTTATTTTCACCAAATACTCTTAATCGCTTTTTGGATTCCTATCTCAAAGCAAATCCCTTAGAATACACGCTTATTACTTATGGCACAGATAAAACAGACTCTTATAAAGAACCTGCCTATGGAATACAAAGAGAACTTTACACTTTACCTAATCAATTATGGCAAATAGATAGCTCTCCACTAGATGCGATTGTGCTAGATAATGATGGAAAGCAAATACGCCCAAGTATTCTCTCTGTAATAGATGTGTATAGCGGTAGAAATGTGGCTTATCTTAGTGAGAGAAGCGATTCTAATGCAGTAATTAGGCTAATGTGGAAAGCATTTGAAAGTATGGGTAAGCCTCAAGCAATTCAGTTTGATAATGGAAAGGATTATCTAAGCAACAAAGTGCAAGGGCTGCTAGATGGGCTTAATATTGTCTTTGTGCGAAGTGCAGCCTATAAGGGTAAAGCTAAGGCAGTAGTTGAGAGGAGATTCCGCACCATTCAAGGAAGCTATATCACTGCTATTGCTAGCTATATCGGTAGAAATGGGAATGAGAGAACTGCTAGAGAACAACAGATACCAAAGCGTGAGCGAAAGAGCAAAGACGCATTAGGCAATCCACTAAAAACCCAACAAAAACATATCATAACCTTTGAAGCCGCACAAATTTTACTTGATGAGGCGGTGGAGTTTTGGAATATTGATAGAGTATCAAGAAGGTGGAGTAAGGCAAGAGGTAAAAGCCCAATGGATTTATGGAGTGAGGCAAACTTTAAAAGAATTAATGTGCCTTATACACAATTCTTACTCTATGCAGAGGAAGGCAAGGCAAGGGTTATGGGTAAAAAACACATTGAAATGCACCCCTTTGAATATGTGCCAACGACTCATATTGAAGCAGGAAGTAAGGTGCTTGTTAGAGTGAATATCAATGATTCTAGTGAAGCCTTTATCTTTAACCAAAAGGGAGAATTTCTATGCATTGCTTATGATAGGAGAGCAAATTCTCTTACTCAAGAGGAGATTAAAACTATCAATAAGGAATATAAGGGAGCCATTAAACGCATAAGGGATTTGCAAAAAGACGACAAACACTCCGAGTTTATTCGTAGAAATGCAAGGCTTGAAGCAGAAGAGTTAAAGCACAAAAAAGATGTTGCATTGCTTAAAGGTGTAGGCAAGGGGCAAGAAGCTGTCAATGTAAAAACCTACAAAACACAGGTAAAAGAAGCAATCCATAACGCACAGATAGAGCAGCATAAAGAAGATAATTGGCAATTAAAGAATGAAGCCCAAAGAATATTTATAAAAGTTTTGAAGTTTATGCAAAAAGGCTAAAGCCTGTGAGTATTGAAAATTTGGATTTTAGGGATTTTATCAACCAATATGATAGTGATTCCACTTTGTTTTATTTAGATCCTCCTTATGTTGGCACAGAGAATTATTATAAAAATAAGAAAACCTTTGATTTAAAAGACCATAAAGATTTATATCAAATACTAAAGAGCATTAAAGGGAAGTTCTTGCTTAGTTATAATGATTGTGAGCTAGTGAATAATCTCTACAAAGATTTTAATATTAAAACATTGCAGACACATTATAGTTTGAATGTAAAAACGCAGAATAAAAGACGTACAGAGCTTCTTATTAGCAACTTTTAGGCACTCTGTGCCTATAAAATTTAAAGAGCAAGGGTTAATAATTTTGCCCTTTTTTGCATTTTGTTTTCTTAAAAATCAGATTATAAATCTTTTCTTCATTATCGTATTCTAACACTATATTGAATTTTGCTCCTGTTGTTATATGGATTGTTTTTAAGTCTTTAGGGTTAAAGCGCTCATCCTTGATTGTCGTTATGGCTAAAATTAAAGACTTCATCTCTTCTAGGTTTTTCAACCTTTCCTCTAAACTTTCCACAAATAGGCTTTCGCTTATTGTTTCATACCAATATCTAAGGGTATTTTCTAAATCTTCTTTTAAAGTTTTTAAATTTACATTTTGCATTTATTGTCCTTTATTTTTTTGTTAGGACAACAATAGCTTTCCCAAGCTTAGTGTGTGCTGTCATATCCTCCTAATCTCGCCAATAACTGCACCAATTAGCAAAAAATCTCCATTTTTATAAAAAATATCTTCAAAAGCGGGATTAAAAGAGTGCAAAATCACTCCATTATCTTGTTTTAAGACCTGTTTTATAAAAAGCCCATCTGCAGTATTAATTACATAAATACTTTTGTTTTTAAAAAGCCTTGTTTTGTCAATTACGCAAATAGATCCATCTTTGATTGTAGGCTCCATAGATTCCCCAAAGCTTGTTATAAACTCACAATTTTGACTTTTAAAGAAATCTAGCAGTGTATTATCTACTATTATCTCTTTATACTTTACAAACTCATTAATTCCTCCACCACCCAAAGTTGCATTAACTTTATAAAGTTTTAGAATCTTATATTTGTCCTCACATTCTAAATTCTCTTTAGGAGAACTCCCATAAAAGAAAAAATTTATATTTATCTGTCTTTGCTGCAAAAAATTGAGTATTTGTTTATAGGGGATGGAATTTCTAAATTTCATAGAATTAAAAGTATCAGGGTGTATCCCTAGTGCCTTTGCCACATCGATGGTTTTAATGCTCGTCTGTCCTTCACTTGCAAGAATATCTTTTAGCTTTTCTATGACTTCTTCCATATCCATATTAATACCTTTTATTCTTTCGTTTTAGAAGGATTTTAATATAAAAAAAGACTGAATATGAAATTTGATTTTGAAATGAAATTTTTAATGGAAAAAGTTAGAGTTTAAAAAGGTTTTAAATGTTGTTTAAACGCTTTTTAAAATGGCAAGGATTGTAGCTTAATATTTACTGATTTTCTCCATTTTAAATCAAACCACTTCGATTTTAAATGG
>CALVAF010000199.1 GCA_944325475.1 uncultured Helicobacter sp. | reverse complement strand
AAAGTGTCTTGTAACCCTCCATTCGCTTATAACGCACCATAATATCAATTAGCGTATGGTTGAGTGCATGCCCGATATGTAGGCTTCCTGTGACATTAGGAGGAGGGAGCATGATGCAGAAATTCTGATTCTTTTTTTGAATTGCGATATTGCCATTGGTTTCAAAATACACTGATTCTTCACAGAATTGGTAATACTTTTCTTCGATTTCTTTTGGGTTGTAGGCAGTATTTGTTTTTTCTTGCATAAAAGACCTTTTGTTTTGCAAAATAAAAGTTGGAATAGTTTTTGCTACTGTTTTTTAGATATAAGTTTTGGAATTTTACCAAAAAACTAAGGCTTTATAAAATAATTTTTGAGTTTTAAAGCTAAAAAAGTGGTAAAATGACAACGCAAATTGATAAAAGGAGTTTGTTATGAAAGGTGAAAAATTTGTCGTTAAATCGCCTATTTTGGGGTTTGAAGATGTGAGTGAGGTGGAGTTTGCTGAGATTGACAATGGGGCTTTAGCATTTCTGTCGATGACTGGAAAAGATGCAGAATTGCTTTTGATTAATCCTTATAAGGTGCGGGAATATTCGTTTGAAGTCCCTGCTGGAATCCAAACGCTACTAGATATGAAAGCGGATTCTAAAGTGAAAGTATTTTGTGTGTTTGTGCGTGAAAAACAGACAGAAGTTCGTATTAATTTCCTAGCACCCATTATTTTAAATTGTGATAATAATGTTCTAGCTCAAGTGGTTTTAAGAGCAAAAGATTATCCAAGCTTTGGTGTGGCAGAATCGATTAAAAATTACATTAAAGAATAATTTTCTTTGCCTCTTTCAAAACTAAATGAACAACAAAGGGAAGCTACCCTAGCACCCAGTGGTTATAATCTTATCATCGCTTCAGCAGGCACGGGCAAAACCTCCACAATTGTAGGTAGAATCTCTTATCTTTTAGAAAGTGGGATTTTACCAAGTGAGATTTTACTGCTTACCTTTACTAATAAAGCTGCACAAGAAATGTTAAAGCGTCTAGAATTGCGCTTTGATTCTAAGATTGTCAAAGAAATTGAAGCGGGGACTTTTCATGCTGTGGCTTATCGGTATTTGAAAAATAAAAATTCCATTATTTTAAAGCAACCACGAGAACTTAAGGTGCTTTTTAAAAGTCTTTATGATAAACGAGTTTTTTTAAACGCCACTCAAACTCCGCCTTATGGGGCAAATTATCTTTATGATACTTTTTCTCTTTTTCAAAATGCGACCATTAGCGAGGATTTTGCAAGTTGGATTCAGAGGAAAAATGCCGAACAAATGCCCTATGTAGAGATTTATTTAGATGTGTGGGAGGAGTTTAGGGAGCTTAAAAAACAATACCATTATGCTGATTATAATGATTTATTGATTTTTTATAAAGAAGAGATTTTGCAAGATAGGCTTAGTTTTAAAGAAGTTTTGGTTGATGAATACCAAGATACTAATCCTCTGCAAGATTCGATTTTGCAGACGCTTAATCCACCCTCTATCTTTTGTGTTGGGGATTATGATCAGAGCATTTATGCTTTTAATGGTGCAGATATTAGCATTATTGGGAGTTTTAAAGAACGATACCCAAATGGAAATATTTATAGCCTCACTAAAAATTATCGTTCTAGTGCATCGATTTTGAATCTTGCTAATCGAGTGATTGAAAAAAACCCTCGAATCTACCCTAAAACTTTAGAAGTCGTGAAGACACAGAATTTTGGAATGCCAACTTTGCTTGTGTATGATGAGCTGTTTTTGCAGTATCAGGGAATTGCCAATAAAATCAAGCTTTCAAATCGCCCTTATGGTGATGTGGCGGTGATTTTTAGGAATAATTCTAGTGCTGATGGGATTGAGGCAAGTTTGAGAGAGATTGGGATTCCATCACGCAGGAAAGGCGGAGTGAGCTTTTTTGATTCTAAAGAAGTGGTGTATATTTTAAATCTCTGCTCTTTGCTTTATAATCCTAGAGATATGATGTCTTTTATCCATATTTTAAGTCATGCTAAGGGGATTGGGAATGCTATGGCAAAGGATATTTATGAGGCTTTGCTGCTTGTGGGTGGGGGTAATGCGGTAAAGGGGCTTTTAAATCCTGATAAAAGTATCAAAGAGCCTTATAAAAGAAGGGTGCAAAATACGCAGCTTGGGCTTTTTGATGAATTTTTTGCAATGGGGAATATCGAGAGATTTAGCTATTTAGAGAGTGATTTTAGGGAAAATCCGATTCTAAGCCATCCAAAGCTAACTAAAGAGGGGGCAGAGTTTTTGAACTCACTTTATGTGTTTTTTGAGAGTTTTGGGGTGAGTGATAAACCAACTTTTTTGATTAGTAAAATCATTCAGCTTCCTATTTTTAAGCGGGTGGCACAGAAGTTTGCAAAAGAGAGATCAATAACCAAAGAGGGTGGAATTAATGAGGAAAAATACCAAGAATCATTAGAGAGAATTGATAGAAAAATGCAGCTACTTCAGGATTTAGCAAGTCATTATCAAGAGATTGGGAGATTTTTGAATGCGATGATTCTAGGTTCTAGCGAGATGAGTGAGGGCGAGGGGGTGAATTTGCTAAGTATTCATGCAAGTAAGGGGTTGGAGTTTAGTGAGGTGTATATCGTAGATTTGATGGAGGGGAGATTCCCTAATAAAAAGCTTATGAATCAAGGTGGGAGTTTGGAGGAAGAGAGACGCTTGTTTTATGTCGCAGTTACGAGGGCAAAAGAAAATCTCTATTTAAGCTATGCCAAAAAAGATGTGATGAAAAATCTTTCTTATGAGGGGTCGATTTTTCTTTATGAAGCGGGATTGCTCCATAAAGACAATAAAAACTAGTTATTTTTTAGAAGGTTGATGACATTTTTAGAATCTTCTTCAATTTTATGAAAAGTGTTGATAATAGCATTAACACTTTCTTCTGTGAGGGGTTTTTCTAGCTCTTTTAGGGCAATATTGGTATTTTTAATTAGTTTTTCTTTGACATTATCTAGTAGGGGTATATCTAGATGGATTCCTTGAATCTTTTCTTGATTGTCAAGATGTTTTGAAATGGGATTAATTTCATTAAAATTGCAAGTTTGCTTCTTGAGATTGAAGCTTAAGTAAAGATTGGATTTATAGACGATATGCTCTAGCTTAGAAACGCTTAGAATAAACTTATTAGAGAGATTTTCAAAGACTTCTTTGAGGGTTTTTGTAGTCTGCTCCATATAGCTAAAGATAGAATTAAAATGCATGATGTGATTGTGTGTTGAATTTGCAAATTCTGAAACTTGTTTGAAATTGCCCTGAATGCTTGAAATCTCTTGCTGCATGGTTTGCACAACGATAGAAATATCATTGGTGGCTTTGTGGGTTTTTTCTGCAAGCTGTCTGACTTCATCAGCAACAACAGCAAATCCTCGCCCATGCTCTCCAGCCCTTGCTGCTTCAATACTTGCGTTGAGAGCTAAAAGATTAGTTTGGTTGGCAATGTCGCTGATGATTTCTACCACAGAATCAATGTCTTTTGATTTTTGTGCGAAACTTTCAATAGTTAGGGAATTATCATTGATAATACCCATAAGTTCATCGATGGATTTTGTGATAGAGGCAACATCTTGTTGGGAATTTTTGGCTGAAGTGGTAATGTTTGTTACATTCTCATCAACAATAGTCATATTTTGAATGTCATTGTCTAAGTCTAAAGAGATTTTTGTCAGATTTTCATTTTGACTGCCCAAACTCATATTCATTAGTGATTTAGCAAGGAAGTTTGAGAGATTGTTTTTAGCATTTTCTTCGATCTTCATCAAGGTTTTATTGATATTATTAATATTTGCCGCAAAAGCGCTATTTAAGCCTTGTGGGAAGGCAAGGCGGTAATATTTGCCTTGTTGGGAACATTGAATTGCTGTTGAAATTTCACGCATAAAGGCTTCAAGGTTGTCAATGATGCTATTAATATTATTGGCAAAAGTGCATAAATCTTGGTCGCCTTTGATATGTGTGATTCTTGCTTCAAATCTTCCTTGTCGCCAAAGTGTAGAAATATCAAGGATTTTTTGAAGAAAATCTATCCTTTTTGCAAATTTAAAATAAATAAGGATTAACAATATAGTTAGGATTCCAAAAATAGCAAGATTGATAGACAATCCTCTAAGGAAGATTTCTAAGATGAATCCTGCAAAACTTAAAGCAGCCATTGCAATGAGTAGAGCTCTCATCGATACCCTCCTGTTTTCCCTTTGTTTTGTAGATTGATGATAAACTCATCCCAAGTGGTGTTGTTTTTTGTTAAGAAATCTAAGACAAACTGAACGCCTTTATCCATGCCTTGAGTTTTTTCTATTTCAAGGAGTTTGTTATAGAGGTTACTTAGGGTTTCTACGCCCTCTTTGCTAGGTCGTCTTCGCACGGAATAATAGCCCACAACCTGTCCTTTTTCATCATAAGAAGGGGTAATGTTGGCAAAAACCTAATAGGTTTTTCCGCTTTTTGAAAGATTGCAAACAAAGGCAAAAAATTCCTTTTTTTCTTTTAAGAAATCCCACAAAAGTTTGAATGCAGTTTTTGGCATTTTGGGGTGACGCACAAGATTGTGTGGTTTGTTTAAAAAATCTTCTTCTTTGTATTCACCATAATGGATAAAGTCTTCATTGCCATAGGTAATTCTTCCCTTTAAGTCTGTTTTGGAAGTGATGAGTGTGTCGTCTTTTAAAAAAAATTCATTTACAGACATAAAAATATTCCTTAAAGTATTAGAGTAAAATAATCGGGAATTATATAAAAAATAGAAATAAAAAGATAGTGGAATTGCCTCTATTTCAACTAAAAGTTTT
>CALVAF010000198.1 GCA_944325475.1 uncultured Helicobacter sp. | reverse complement strand
GATTTTGAAAACATCGAGTGCTTATTCACAAGTGATGAAGAAGTGGGAATGGTTGGAGCAAATCATTTAGAATTAGAAATCTGCGCACCTTATGTGATAAATTGCGATAGTGAGGATATTGATGAGGTGATTTATAGCTGTGCTGGCGGGTATGATTTGGAGGCAAAAAGGGAGTTTGAGAGGCTTGAGATTCCACTAGATTATGTGTGTTTTGAGATACAAACTAAGGGCTTTAAAGGCGGACATAGCGGGGTTGAGATTGGCAAAAATATTCCCAATGCGATTTTGGAATTAGCTAAAGTAGCAAGGGATTTGGAGGGGATTATTATTGGCTTTAGTGGGGGAGAGAAGCGGAATTCTATCCCGGTGAATGCAACTTTAAAGATTGCTTTTGAAAAGTCAAAAATGGCGGTATTAAAATCACTTTTAGAATCATTTAAAACCACGCCTTTAACACAAGTGGAGTATGGCTATGCTTGTGGGGATTTGATTAGGGCGCTTTTGGGGCTTAGAAATGGGGTGATTAAATCTGATGGGGATTTTCCAATTCTTTCAAGCAATTTAGGGATTTTAAGGCAGGATAGGGGGAATTTCACTCTCTTTGCAATGGGGAGAGGGAATAAAGAGGAATGGATGCGTGAAAATATTGCTTCTAGTCAGGAATTTTTGGAATCTTTTGGGTTTGGAGTTAGGGTTATGGATTATTATGCGCCTTGGGAGAAAGAAGAGGGGGCTTTGTTGGAATCTGTGTGGCACACCTACCAAAAACACAATCCAAACGCAAAGCTAAAGAGTATCCATGCAGGGCTAGAATGCGGAATTTTAAAACAAAAATTTCCCCATGTGGAGTTTGTTTCCATTGGTCCTACGATTCTGCATCCGCATTCTGTAAATGAAAAAATAGATTTGGGAAGTTTTAGAAAGTTTTGGGAGATTTTAAAAGAGATTTTAAAAAACAATGGGTGATTTTAGAAGACTCCCAAAGAGTTTTTGCTACAATCGCGAAAAATATTGTAATTAGGTGAAAGTCGTGAAAAAGGGAAGTATGAAAAAATATTTTTTAGTGGGCTTGTTTGGTATTTTTGTTGCGAGTTATGCTATGGGTGCGCCATCGCTCGTCAATGGAATCGCATTTTTTGTTAATGGGAATCCGGTAACCTTGCTTGATGTTTATAGAGTTCAGCAAAGAGACAAGGTGGCGCAGAATATCGCAGTGGATATTTTGATTAATGAAAAACTACATGAGGAAGAGATTAAAAAATATAAAATTGTTGCAACGGAATTAGAATTAGGTGATGAAATTAGTGCGATTGCAAAGCAAAACAAAGTTACTCCAGAGCAGATTGAATCTTATATTCATGCTAATGGTGGGAATTGGGAGGATTATAAAGAGGAAATTAAAAAAAGGATTTTGAAACGGAAGCTTTATCAAGTTATCTCTCAAGAGAGTCTAAAAATGGTCGATGAGAAGGAATTGCGTAATTACTATGAAGCGCACAAAGAAGAGTTTGCAATTCCACAAAGCATTGATGTGACGAAGTTTTTTAGCAAAGAAGGTGTGGCATTAGAGACATTGATTAAAAGTGGTGGAAAGGAAATGCCAAAAGGGGTTGGAGAAGAAAATGAAGTGCTACAAACAATGGCATTAAATCCGCAGATTGTTGCGGCTTTCACACAAGGGAAAATAGGGTCTTTTACGCCAATTTATCCTATTGGTGAAGATTTTGTGACTTTTTTGATTAAAGCCAAAAATAACTCTTCTATTGTGCCTTTTGAAAATGTTCGTAATGTTGTTTTGCAAAAAATGATGGCACAAAAAGAGGATTATTTGATTTATGAATATTTTGAGAAATTGCGCTCTAATGCAAAAGTGAATATTATCCGTTTAAATTAACAAGGAGAGAGAAATGAGGGGGGTTATTTTAGCTGGAATATTGGGAATTGCAGTGTTGTTTGTGGGTTGCTCTAGCAAAAATCCAGAGGCTAAGGAAGTGGCACAAGATTTGATTAAAAAGACTTTGGAATCTAAAAAAGAGTGGAAGATTCATAGCTTTAAGTTAAAGGGTTCTACAGAGGTTTTGGCATTTGAAAAAGAGTATCAATTTGTTATTAACTTTAAGCCACAAGAGGTTGTTGGATTGTTGGGTTGTAACAATTTTTTTGGAAGTTACACAATAAAGGGCGATAAGCTAAAAATCTCGAATGCTGGAATGACGCGTAAGATGTGTGAGCGTCGAATCATGGAGCTAGAATCAAAACTTACACAAAGCTTTTTAAACAGCGAAAATCGTGTGGAAATTTTGGATGATGGGAAGATTCTCATCTTTAGCGATGAATTTTATTTGTTAATACAGTAGTTTAAAGATATTTTTACCTAAAATACAATAGGCTTATCAAAAACTAAAGGTTATTTATGTGGGTAACAAAAAATTATAATGAGAAATTTCAGCAAGAATATAGGATAGAGAGCAAACTTTTGGAAGTTAAGGGGATTAAGCATAATTTGGAGATTTTTAACTCTCGAAGTTTTGAAAGCATTGCGCTTATTAATGATAAGATTTTACTAAAAAATATGCTGCCTTTGCAAAGTGAGCTTCTAGCACATATTAGTGCTTGTTCGCACAAGGACCCTAGAAAAGTTCTTATTGCTGGGAGTTTTAATCTTGAAATTGCTTTTGAGCTTTTACGCCATAATGGTCTGAAAGTGGATTTTTTGCAATTTGATTTAAAAATCCTTGAATCACTCATTAGCTTCTTTCCTCACTACCAAGCGGTGATGCAAAATGAACGATTTACGCTTATCCCGCAGCAAAAAGAGGAGTTTTTGCAACAAAACCAAAGCAAGACTAATTTTTATGACATTATCATTCTTGAAGATAAAGAAGATTCTAAGGCTTATGGGGGGTTATTGAGCGAAGATGGGATTTTGGTGGTGAAGTCTTCACATTTGCTTTTAGAAAGTGCAGAAGTAAAAAGGCAGCTAGAATCACTAAGCGATGATTTTAGGGTTAAAATGCCTTTTTATCTACCGATGTCTTTAGACACGCAAGATTTTTATCTTTTTGCTTCTAAGCGATTCCACCCAACTGCTGATATTATGCTACAAAGAGCGGATATGCTGGAGGATTTGGAGTATTATCATGCGAATTTACACTTAGCTGCTTTTGTGATTCCAAGGGGGGTTAGAAATGCGTTGTTTGGAGTTATGAGGAATTGAATCTTAAATACGCTATTGTTTTAACCGGTGGGATTGGGAGTGGTAAAAGCACGGTAGCTTCACTTCTTAAGCTCTATGGATATGAAGTGGTGTGTGCTGATACTATCGCCCATGAAATGCTAGAGCAAGCTATTAAAGAGGTTATTGAGGTCTTTGGTGAAGGGATTTTAGAGCAGGGGAAAATCAATCGCAAAAAGCTTGGCGAATTGGTTTTTAGCGACAAAGAAAAAAGGTTAAAATTAGAGGGTATTTTGCATCCAAAAATCAAAGCAAAGATTTTAGAGCAAGCAACAATTTTAGAAGCAAAAAAAGTCCCTTATTTCCTAGACATTCCACTTTTTTATGAAACCCAAAATTATCCGTTTCAAGAAGTTTTGCTTATCTTTGTGTCACAAGACATTCAAACCCAAAGAATCCAAAAAAGAGATGGGCTGGGGTTAGAGGCAATTCAAGCGAGAATTAACGCACAAATGTCCTTAGAAGAAAAGAAAAAATTAGCAAGTTATGTGATTGATAATACTGGGAGTTTGGAGGATTTGCAAAGAGAGGTGGAGAAATATTTGCAAGAGTATTTGGGGGATTATTTGTCAAAACTTTAGTAGAAAATTAAGATTTGTTTGATATAATCCATTCTTTTAAATGGGGTGTTAGCTCAGCTGGGAGAGCGCAACGCTGGCAGCGTTGAGGTCAGGGGTTCGATCCCCCTACACTCCACCATTTGCGTCCGTAGCTCAGCTGGATAGAGCAACAGGTTGCGGTCCTGTAGGTCGGGGATTCGAATTCCTCCGGGCGTACCACTTATCTTTCTTCTTTTTGATAAATCAGTTTTTGGCTTAAAAGTAGTTGATTATTGGTGTATTTTGCCCACAAGATTTCTAATGCGAAAATCTCGCCATTAGAGAGTTTGGCAAAGGGAAATTTGGCGTAATAAAGGTATTTTTGCTCCTTTGTAGCGGGTTTGAAAAGAGCTTTGATTTGCATGCCTTTTAAAAAGGCAAGATTTTTGCTATCTTTGGTAATTGTGATTCCGACATTTGGATTTTGCATAGCAAGGCTGATGTGCTTAGAATCCATAGCGCTTTTGATGAGTAAAGAATAGCTTTCTTTATCCCAAGCATAATAGCAATTTGCGACATAC
>CALVAF010000197.1 GCA_944325475.1 uncultured Helicobacter sp. | reverse complement strand
TGTTGTTGATGTGCAAGAGACAAAACTGCGTGAATTAGCCTTGATAGAAAATATCCAGCGAGAGGATTTAAATCCTATTGATTTAGCGCAATCCTATAAAGAGCTGATTGAAGACTATGGAATTACGCATGAGGAGGTTGCTAAGCGGCTTTCAAAGTCAAGGACACAAATTACAAACACTTTGCGTTTGTTAGAATTAGAGGGCGTGGTGCAAAAGTATATTTTGGAAAATAAGCTTTCACAAGGGCATGCCAAGGTGCTTGTAACGCTTCCAAAAGAGAAGCAGTTAATGGTTGCTGATTCGATTGTGGGGCAGAAATTAAGTGTTCATGAGACTGAAAAATTAGTAAGGAATCTTAAAGACTCTAAAGGGAATGGTAAGGCAAAAGAGATTCCTAAAAAAGAGGTGATTAGTTTGCAATCTCAAAAGGAATTAATGGGGATTTGCCAAGTCATGCAAAAAGATAAATTGAAGGTGAATTTGCAAAAAAATCGTTTGATTGTAGAATTTGGTAACGATGAGGAGGTCAAAAGGTTCCTTAAATTTTTACCGAATGCAGGTTTTTAAGAAAAACTTAGAAAAAGTCGTGGTAGAATAAAAAATATTTTTACTTTTGAAGAAAGGAGTTCAAATGACTATTATCCCAACTCCTTGGGTAATGGCGCTGGTTTTTTTTACTTTCCTTATTTTAATTTATCTGTTGAATCGCATTTTGTATAAGCCTCTGCTTGGGTTTATGGATGCTAGGGATTCTTCAATAAAAAAAGATAGTGAGGGTATAGAAGGCAACGCAGCAGATATCAAAGCATTGAAGGAAGAAATGGAAATGATTTTGCAAAACGCAAGACAGGAAGCAAGCTTAATAAAAAATAAAGCACAAGAAAATGCTAAACAGATTGCAGATGCGAAAATCACGCAAAAAAGAGAGGAATTAAGTTGTAAGTATAGTGAATTTATTGCGACACTCCAAGAGGAAAAAGAAGAGCTTAAAAATTCATTGTCATTACAAATTCCATTATTTCAAGAAAGCTTGAGAGTCAAGCTTGGGAAATTATAAGGAGAAAGAATGAAAAAAAGTATTTTGTTTTTATTTTTGGTCTTTTCTCCTTATGCTTTGTTTGGAGCTTCTGGAAGCGGTGAAGTGGATATTGTCGAAAGGACGATTAACTTTGTAGTTTTCTTTGCGTTGGTTTATTATTTTGCAGCAGAGAGAATTAAAAATATTTTTAGGGAAAGGCGCGAGGGTATTGCGAATTCTTTAGCTAAGATTCAAGAAAAACTACAAGAATCAAAAAAGGAAAGACAAAAAGCGCTTAATGATCTAGAAGAAGCTAAGAGAATAGCAAAAGACATTGTGGAAGTGGCACACAAAGAATCAGTGATAATTGCACAAAAAGCAGAGGAAAATACAAAGGTAGAAATTGAGAATCTGATTCGTCAGTTTAATGAAAGTATGGCTTTTGAAAGAAGAAAAATGGAAAAGCATATTGTCGATGAGATTTTGAGTGAGTTTTTAAATAAAGATTCTGTCGTGTTATCCAAAGATGTTTTAACGCGAGCTTTGTTAAGAGAGGTTGCGTAAGATGAAAGAGTTGATAGCAAAAAGATACATCAAAGCGTTTTCAAAAGATGTGGCGCAAAATGAGCTGCAAAAAGATTTGGAGTTGCTAGGTTGCCTTGCAAAGGCATATGAGATTCATAAATTTAAAGAAATCATTGAATCTCCTTGTGTGGATACTTGTAAAAAGGTGGATTTTATTTTGCAAGTGATTTTAGAACGCAATGCCACACAAAGATTTTCTAATTTTATTAAAATTTTAGCCGAGCATAAGCGTTTGGATTTATTCCAAGAATTGTATGTGGAATTGTCTTCTTATATTACTTCTTTGAATAGAGAATATCTTGCAAATTTAAGAGTGAATGAAAATTGTGATGAGGCAGTATTGAAAGAAATACAAAGTAAGTTTAGCAAGAAGTTGGGTGTGAGTTTGATTTTAAAGCAGCAGATTGTTGAGGAAGCTGGAATTAAGTTGGTTGTGGAAGATTTAGGTGTTGAAATTTCTTTTTCGCAAGAGAAATTTATTCAAGATTTGAAAAACCATATTATCCAAGCATTTTAAATTTTTATTAAGGAGTGAGAGTGATAGCAAAGTTACAAGCTGATGAAATTAGTTCGATTATTAAAGAGCGAATTGATAATTTTGAATTGGATTTGAATATAGCACAGACTGGAAAAGTCATTGCATATGCCGATGGTGTTGCTAAGGTTTATGGGCTTAAGGAGGCTATGAGCTACGAAATGGTTGAGTTTGATACAGGAGATAAAGGTCTTGCATCAAGCTTGGAAGAGGGGAGTGTAGGTGTTGTTGTTTTGGGTGCTGGAAAAGAAATTAGAGAAGGCACTTCAGTCAAAAGGCTTGGTAAGCTTTTGCGTGTTCCTGTCGGCGATGATTTAATGGGAAGGGTTGTCAATGCATTGGGTGAGCCCATTGATGGTAAAGGTGCGATTGATGCAAAAGAGTATAGATTCATGGAAGAAAAAGCGCCCGGAATCATGGCAAGAAAATCTGTCCATGAACCATTACAAACAGGAATTAAAGCTATTGATGCTTTAGTGCCAATTGGTCGTGGTCAAAGGGAGTTGATTATTGGTGATAGGCAGACTGGGAAAACCACTGTTGCAATTGATACTATTATTAATCAAAAAGGGCAAGATGTTGTATGTATCTATGTGGCTATTGGGCAAAAAGAATCCACAGTGGCGCAAGTCGTAAGAAAGTTAGAAGAGCATGGAGCAATGGAATACACGATTATTGTTAATGCACCTGCTTCAGATTCTGTAGCAATGCAATACCTTGCACCTTATGCTGGTGTAACGATGGGAGAGTATTTTAGGGATAATGGCAGACATGCTTTGATTGTTTATGATGATTTGAGTAAGCATGCGGTTGCTTATCGTGAGATGTCTTTGATTTTGAGGCGTCCTCCGGGTCGTGAGGCTTTCCCGGGAGATGTTTTTTACCTCCATTCAAGATTGCTAGAGCGAGCTGCAAAATTAAGTGATGAATTAGGGGCTGGATCTTTGACTGCATTACCGATTATTGAAACACAAGCTGGTGATGTGGCGGCGTATATCCCCACAAATGTTATTTCCATTACTGATGGACAGATTTTTCTTGAGACAGATTTGTTTAATTCTGGTATTCGCCCTGCGATTAATGTGGGTCTCTCGGTGTCACGTGTGGGTGGTGCAGCGCAGATTAAAGCTACCAAGCAGGTTTCAGGGACTTTGAGATTGGATTTGGCGCAGTATAGGGAGTTACAGGCTTTTGCACAATTTGCATCAGATCTTGATGAATCAAGTAGAAAGCAGCTTGATAGAGGGCAAAGAATGGTAGAAGTCTTGAAACAGCCGCCTTACTCTCCGCTACCGATTGAAAGACAGGTGGTAGTGATTTTTGCAGGTGCAAGAGGATTTATGGACGATATTTCTGTGGCTAATATTACGAAATTTGAAGCAGATTTGTATCCATTCTTAGAGGCAAAATATCCACAAATTTTTGAGGACATTCGTTCTAAAAAAATGCTTGATAAGGATATTGAAGAAACTCTTAGCAAGGCTTTAGAAGAGTTTAAAGCTAGTTTTGTAGCATAAATAGGGAGTTGTTATGGGAAACAACTTAAAAGACATTAGGAAGCAGATATCGAGTGTCTTAAATACGCAAAAAACTACGCGTGCTATGAAACTTGTATCGACTTCTAAGCTAAAAAAAGCTGATGAAATGGCAAGACGCTCTAAGACTTATGCTAATAAAATTGTAGAAGTACTTGGAGAGATTAAGGCAAAAGTGGCAAGTGGAGAAAATGTCCAAGATAACCTTTATTTTGCACCCGTAAGAGAAACAGGACTTGTGGATATTGTTTTGGTGACTGCAGATAAGGGATTGTGCGGTGGTTTTAATATTAATACGATTAAAGAAGTTAATAAAATCATTGCAGAGCATAAGGCAAAAAATACAAAAGTGCGTCTGCGGGTTATCGGTAAAAAGGCAATTGAATACTATAAATTTAATGAGATTGAAGTTTTAGACAGTGCTGTTGGTCTAAGTGCGACCCCAAATTACGCCCAAGCAGCGAATTTTATTAATAAGGCGGTGAGTGATTATTTGCAAGGTATAACCTCAAAAATTATTTTAGTGCATAATGGATTTAAAAATATGATTTCTCAAGAAATGAAAGTTTCTCAACTTTTGCCCATTCACAGCGTTGAATTGCCTCAAGAATGCAGCTCGGTTTTGGAAGTGGAACCAAATGAACAAGAAAATGAAATCTTAAATCAGCTTGCGAATAAATACATTGAATTTAGTATGTATTATGCGCTTGTGGATTCGTTAGCAGCAGAGCATAGTGCAAGAATGCAGGCAATGGATGCGGCGACTAATAATGCAGGAGAGTTGGCAAAAAGTTTAACAGTGGCTTATAACAAAGCAAGACAAGAAGCAATCACGACAGAGCTGGTTGAAATTAATACCGGCGTTGAGTCTATGAAATAAGGAGTATAGTAAATGTCAGAAAATATGATGGGAAAAATAGTTCAGGTAATGGGTCCTGTTGTAGATATTGATTTTGAATCATATCTGCCAGCAATTAATGAGGCGTTGGATATTGATTTTTGTGTTGATGGGCAGTCACGTAAATTAGTTTTAGAGGTTGCAGCGCATATCGGAGATAATCGCGTTCGGGCTATTGCTATGGATATGACAGAGGGCTTGATAAGAGGCGAAAAAGTTGTTGCAAGAGGTAATCCTATTACGGTTCCAGTTGGAGAGCAAGTTTTGGGTAGAATTTTTAATGTAACTGGCGATGTGATTGATGGTGGTGAGGCGTTAAACAATCCTGAAAAATGGTCGATTCACAGAGCAGCACCTACTTTTGAGAATCAAAGCACTAAAACAGAAATGTTTGAAACAGGAATTAAAGTTGTGGATTTGTTAGCACCTTATTCTAAAGGTGGTAAAGTTGGATTATTTGGTGGTGCTGGCGTGGGTAAAACGGTTGTTATTATGGAACTTATTCATAATGTGGCATTTAAACATAGCGGTTATTCTGTGTTTGCGGGTGTTGGAGAGCGGACAAGAGAGGGGAATGACCTCTATCATGAAATGAAGGAATCGGGTGTTTTGGACAAAGTTGCTTTGTGTTATGGGCAGATGAATGAGCCACCAGGAGCAAGAAACCGAATCGCATTTACAGGGCTTACTATGGCAGAGTATTTCCGTGATGAGAAAGGATTAGATGTGCTTATGTTTATTGATAACATCTTTAGATACGCACAATCAGGTGCGGAAATGTCAGCGCTATTGGGTAGGATTCCTTCAGCAGTTGGTTATCAGCCGACACTTGCAAGTGAAATGGGTAAATTGCAAGAGAGAATCACTTCCACAAAAAAGGGTTCTATTACTTCTGTTCAAGCGGTTTATGTACCTGCAGATGACTTGACAGACCCAGCACCCGCTTCTGTTTTTGCACATCTTGATGCAACAACAGTTTTGAATAGAAAAATTGCAGAAAAGGGAATCTATCCTGCCGTGGATCCGCTTGATTCCACTTCAAGGATTCTTGACCCACAAGTGGTTGGTGAAGAACATTATAGAGTTGCTACAAGCGTGCAACAAGTTTTGCAAAAATACAAAGATTTGCAGGATATTATTGCCATTCTTGGAATGGATGAGCTTTCTGAAGAGGATAAAAAAGTTGTTGAGAGAGCAAGAAAGATTGAAAAATTCCTTTCACAACCTTTTTTTGTTGCGGAAGTTTTCACAGGAAGTCCGGGTAAATATGTGACTTTGCAAGAAACCCTTGAGGGATTTAAGGGAATTTTAGAAGGGAAGTATGACCACATTCCAGAAAATGCGTTCTATATGGTAGGTAGTATTAATGAGGTTCTCGAAAAAGCGGAGAAAATGAAGGTAGGAGCATAAGGAGCTTTTATGGAAACCTTAAAATTAGATATTGTAACTCCAGAGGGTAAAATTTTTTCCAATAATGTCAAGAGTGTAACGCTTCCGGGAAGTGAAGGAGAGTTTGGAGTGCTTCCTGGGCATGTTGGGATTGTAACCACACTCAATAGTGGAGTGATTGAAATTGAGAAGCAAGATGGTAGAAAAGAAATTGTTGCAATCAATTGGGGTTATGCAAAGGTTGATGAAGCAAGTGTGGATATTTTAGCAGAAGGTGCGGTGGATATCAATGGCGATAGCGAAAGTGAAATCGCACAAGCCATTACTAATGCTAAAAAACTCCTTGAAGATTCAACGGATAATAAAATTGCAGTTTCAATGGTGGTTTCTCGCATTGAAAATGCCGCTAAGAGTGTTTTGTGAATTTGCTAAATTTTAATGGCGACTATGGAATTACAACTGTAGTCGTTCTTTGTTGGCTTTCTTTATATTTTATTATTGTTGTTTGGATTTTTTTGTATCGCTATTTTAGGCTTAATTCTGTCATTCAAAATGAAAAAAGAAATATAGAGATTCTTTTGAAGGGTAAAAATATTTTGGTGCGTAATTCTATTTTTAGTCTTAACTTAAATGGGGTGGATAGAAAAAAGTCTGAATCACTTTTGCAATATTCTTTGAATAAAGCGATTAAAGAAGCGACAGCAGGTTTGACTTTTTTGGGAATCGTGGCTTCCACGGCACCTTTTATTGGTTTGTTTGGGACGGTTGTAGAGATTTTGGAGGCTTTTTCAAAGTTAGGAATGGAATCAAGGGCAACTTTAGATGTGATTGCGCCGGTTATTTCAAAGGCTTTGATTGCGACGGCAGCAGGTATTTTGACTGCCATTCCAGCGTATTCTTTTAATTTACTCTTGAAACGAAAAGTGTTTGAGCTAAACACTTATTTGCAGCTACAAATCCATCTTTTAACTTCTTCAAAAGACAAAGAATAAAGGCTTTGTGGTGAATTTTGATTGGGAGGAAAATCCAGAGCTTAATATCACGCCATTAGTGGATATTATGCTAGTTTTGTTGGCTATTTTGATGGTTACAGCACCTGTGATTGTCTATCAAGAGGAAATTGCATTACCGCAGGGTTCTAAAACTAGTAAGATTCAAGAGGATTCTAAAATTGAAATCCGCATTGATTCCCAAAGAAAAATTTATCTTAAAGAGAGTATTTTGGATTTTGGAAGCTTCCCCGATGCCTTTCTTGCTTATGTTAATGGTTATGACAAAAACACACAAGTTTATATCCGAGCGGATAAGAATTTAAAATATGATGATGTGATTTATATTTTGAAAATTGCTAAGCAAAGTGGCTTTAGTAGAGTTTCATTAGTGACTGATGGATAGAGTATTTCTTGCTTTTTTAAGTGGCATTGTTGCTATTTTTACTTATTTATTTGTGGTGGGGGCATTTTTGTGGCATTTTTATCAAGCAAAAGAATCACCCAAACAATACACGACTTATAAGGAAACGAGCTTTAGTGTGGCGTTAGTGGAGGAAAAAAGTGAGGTTAAAAAGCAAACCATTCAAACTTTAAAAAATAAAGAAGAGGCAAAAGAGATTCCTATCAAAGAAGAAAGTGCTTCAAGAACTGCAAATGTTGGGCTTGGAATCAATGATTTATTCCAACAAGTTGAAGTAAAAAGGGAAATCTCAAAAGAAGCTTTAAAACCACAAAGTCAAAACGATAAAATAGCAAAACGTAAAAAAGCGTTGGAAAGCATGCAAAAAAGGGAGGATAATCTCAAAGAGGATATCCAAAAAATCGTTTCTAATTTGGAAGTTAAAAAAACTATGGGATTTTTAGCACCCAAGGGAGAGTATGAGGAATTTTATGCAAAAGTGCAAGAGATTTTGTATCAGAATTGGAATCCATTGCAAACGCAAAAAGAGAATCAAGCCGAGATAAAAATCATGATTGATTGGCGGGGAAAATTTTCTTATGAGATTGTAAAATTGTCAGGAAATTTAGAATTTGATAAAGTTTTGCAGGAGTTTTTGGATATAATGCAAAACAAAGAATTTCCAAAATATGAGGGTGGAGAGGCTACCTATATTTTTGTAACTTTTAAAACAGAGGTGTGAATGAAAAAGATTTGTATTTTGTTTTTGCTATGTGTGAGTTTTGTGTGGGGTAATCAAAATATCGATGCAACTTTAGAGGTGGTAAAGAAATTTGGTAATCTTCCGCATATTCTTGTGCAAAATATAGGAAAGAATTATAGTCAAAAGGAATACTCATTAAAAATTTTTAAAATGCTGGTTGCGGATTTGAAGGTAACAGGGCATTTTTCGGTGCAAGAGGGTGAGGAGCTTTCTAGTGCCATGGCGATAAATTTTGATGAATACCGTAAAGCAAAGGTGGATTTGATTGCAAGGGTTGGTGCCGAGGTGATGCAAAATGGTTTGGTGGTGAAGCTACAGCTTTATGATGTGAATGCTGGGAATTTAGCATTAAGTAAGGAATACAAAAGCGCTCAATTAGCAGCGTATCCTTTTTTAGCACATAGGTTAGCCATTGATATTAATGATTATATTAAAGCCCCAAGTGTGGATTGGATGGAGAGAATGGTGGTGGTTTCTTATTATACTAAGCCCGGAGAAAGCGAAATCATCTCTAGTGATTACACACTTACTTATAAAAATACGCTTGTTAGTGGTGGGTTAAATATCTTTCCAAAATGGGCAAATGATGAGCAAAGTGCATTTTATTACACGAAATATTTGGATAAGCCTACGCTTTTTAAATTGGATTTGCTAACAGGGGAGAATAAGCAGATTCTTAGCAGCGAAGGAATGTTGGTGGTTTCTGATGTAAGTAAAGATACTAATAGGTTATTGCTGACTATGGCACCTCATGAGCAGGCAGATATTTATTTGTATGATTTGCCAAATGGGGCGCTAAAAAAGCTAACAAACTATCGCGGAATTGATGTGAGTGCAAATTTTATTGAAGACGAAAAGCGTGTGATGTTTATTTCAGACCGCTTGGGTTACCCTAATGTGTTTGCGATTTCTGTCAATGGTGAGAGTGCGGGGAGTGTGGAACAAATGGTTTTTCATGGGAGGAATAATAATGCGGCAAATGCACATGGGAATTACATCGTGTATTCTAGTCGTGAGACAAGTGACGAATTTAGCCGCAATACCTTTAATCTCTATCTTGTTTCTACGCAAAGTGATTTTATTAGGCGTTTGAGTGCTAATGGAGTGAATCAATTGCCACGTTTTGCAAAAGATGGCGAGACGATTATGTATATTAAACATGATGAGAATCAAAGTGCGCTAGGGATTATTCGTCTCAATTACAATAAAACCTTGTTGTTTCCGCTTCGGGGTGGAATTATCCAATCTATGGATTGGTAACATAATTTTATAGCACTTTAGCAAAAAATATGCTACAATGTTTCATCACTTTAAATTATAGGAGAAAATATGAAAAAAAGTTTAATTTTAGGTTCTTTGGCGGTTGCATTATTGATGGTAGGTTGTAGTCAAAAAAGTGGTGTAGATACAAGTGGTGAGCAAACTTCTATGACAAGACAAGACGTTTCTCAAGCTTACACAAGCGGTCGTGATAATTTTGTGAATATAGAGGAAAGAATCCAATATGTGGAGGGTAATTTACAAAATGTCTTTTTTGACTTTGACCAATTTATTATCCGTGCAGATATGCAAAATGCAGTCGATAATGATGCCAATATCTTAAAAGATTCAAGTGCTATGCCTTTGAATGTTAGAGTTGAAGGAAACACTGATGAGTGGGGAACTGATGAGTATAATTATGCTTTGGGGTTAAAAAGAGCCGTAGCGGTTAAAGACGCTTTGGTGGCAAGGGGGGTTAGTGATAGCAGAATCGTGCTTGTAAGTTATGGAGAGAGCAAACCTACTTGTATAGAGAAAACTCGAGAATGCTGGGCGGAAAATAGAAAAGTAACTTTTAAAATGCTACCATAAGTTGGAGAGAGCATTGCAAAAACAAATTTTAATTAGTTTGGTGTTTGCTAATTTGCTTTTAGCGCAAGAACCATCAGCATTTAATGCCGGTGGTGATGCACCGCCAAAAACAGAAAAGCAGATTTTAAACGAAAAACTTTTTAATCTTTCTAGTAAGATAAAAAGTATCGAAGAATCACAAGAGGGTTTAAAAAGTGTTTTTGAAGGGCAACTTCAAAGAATCCAAGAGATTTCCCACCAACTAAGCATGAGTATCAGTGATAATAACGCAACTATTAGAGATATCAAAGAACATGTGGATATGAATTTTGCCACACAAAATGAGAATATTCAAAAATTGCAGGTAAGCATCGCAGAGCTTGGGGAGCT
>CALVAF010000196.1 GCA_944325475.1 uncultured Helicobacter sp. | reverse complement strand
GGGAGTGGCAATTCAAGCGCTCATTCTCTCTTTTGTGCTAATTTTTATCGCGCGTCCTATTAGCGTGTTTGTTTCGTTGGTCAAAAGCAAATACAACAGCAAAGAAAAAGCCTATATTTCATGGGTGGGCTTAAGGGGTGCGGTGCCGATTATTCTAGCCACTTATCCTTATGCCTATAAGCTAGAGAATTCTCAGATGATTTTTAATATGGTGTTTTTTATGGTGCTTGTTTCGGTGCTTTTGCAGGGAATGACGATTGGCTTTATGGCAAAGCGGCTTGATATTGTAGAGGCTGATATTGTCGAAGAAGAGTGAGGGTGGAATCTTTTTTGCTAGAGGTTTTGCAATGATCTATAAGGAGATTTTGTGAGGTTTTTAGTTTTTTTATTTTTAGCAGTGAAAGTTTTAAATGGGTATGAATCTTATCAAGAAACCATTGCGCCTCAAGCTTCTTATCAGTCTTTCAATCACCCTTTGTATGAGGAGAGAAAGAATCGTTTGCTTGGAGTTTATGGGACTTTTAATCGGGTAGAATCTGATGCTAGGCTTAACATTTCTGGGTTTGATTCACAAAAGCATGATTTGGACGAAAAACCTTTTGGCTTTGGGATAAAAGTGGGGTATTTGTTAAGCTCAAACCACCGAATCTTGCTTGACTTTGAACATCATTTAAAGAAAAATGGCTTTTCTTATCGCACGATGACATTGGGTTATGCTTTCACTCCACGTATTCCAAATACGCAGAATTGGCGACTTTTGCTGGGGGTTGATATGGGGCTTGCCTTTGGTAATTTTGATTCGGGGAGCTTTGTGGTTAATGAGAGTGCAATGGGGAAGTTAGATTATACTGGGCTAACTTATGGTGTGAGGGCTGGGGTGATTTATGAGATGCAATTTGGGGAGCTAGAATTTGGGATACAATCAAGGCGGCTGGATTTTGGCGATGAGAATAGCAGTGTGCTGATTAATGATGCCCAAACAAGCACCAATTTGGACTTGAGTGATACTTCTAGCACAGGGATTTTCTTTGGTTATAGTTATTTATTTTAGAGGGATTTTTGATAAAGATTCCTAAAAATCCTTCTAAAAAATTTGTCTATGAGCTTTTAGAAGAGCAGTATGAGGCGTTTAACCACTACCATGCTATTTCAGCGGATTTGCCCGATCCGCTAGGCGTTGCAAGGCAGTTTCGAAGTGATAAGGTTGCGCTTTTTTGTGCCTTGTTTGCTTATGGGAATGCAAGGGCGATTGTGCGATTTTTAGAATCTTGCAATTTGCGATTTTTTGGGGAATTTGGGCAGTTGCATTGGCAAGAATCACCCCTAGTGATTCCACACTGCACAAAAAAGCCCTACCGCTTCCAAACCAATGAGGAAATTCAGGAGTTTTTCATTGCGCTTTTATCAAGTGGGGATTTGCATACGACCTTTTATCAGGCTTATAAAAGAGATTCGTTGCTAAAAGGGATTGAAGTGTTGCAAAATCTGCTTTATAGCAAACTTGTTAAAATCTCGCAAGGTTTGGAGTTCCTTATTGGTAAGCCCCAATCAAATTCGCCACTAAAACGTTGGAATATGTTTTTGCGTTGGGTGGTGCGTAAGGATTGCATTGATTTGGGTTTGTGGGAGGGCATTAAGCGGAGTGACTTGATTTTACCTTTAGACACGCATACTTTTAGGGTTTCTCAAAGGCTTGGGATTTTGAAGCGGAGAAGCTATGATTTAAAGGCGGCTTTGGAAGTGAGTGAGTTCCTTAGAAAACTTGATTCAAAAGATCCTATCAAATATGACTTTGCCCTTTATCGAATTGGTCAGCTAGGGCTTATCTAGCTTTTGATTCCTAGTAAGGTGTTAATCATTTCATCAATAGCGGAGATCATTTTGGCATTAGCGCTATAACCGCTTTGGTATTTGATGAGATTGACAAGCTCTTCATCGATAGAAACTTCTGAGATGGCTTTGTATTCTTGCTTGATAGAGACATAAACGGATTCTTTAGTTTCTAGTGCGATTTGTGTGTTTTCAGTTTGGGAGGAGACTTTGCTAGCAATATAGCGAAAATAGCCGCTAATCGTCTCACTTCGTTGCGTACCTTCATAGTCAGTAAAGATGATTTTATCATATTGGAGTTGTTGCATGAGGTTTGCTACTTCAAAGTTGCCATCAACAGGTTCGCGGTAGGCGCGAATCAAGGTTGGGTCACTTTTGTAGGGTTCGGCAAGTTCGATATTATCAGCATTGTTTCCCGCAAAGAATCGGTTGATTCCAAACGCACCGGCGAAATTTGTCCCATCATCTTGGATAGAAATGTAAATCTCCTCAGCTGGATTTTTTGAAGTAATTGTGAAGGTCTTTGAATCATTATTGTAATTTGCAACAAATCGGTCATCAAAGTCATCACTTGCATTACCATTTCCATTGTCATCAATATTGGCATTAAGTTGGGCTAAAATATCTTGCATACTTGTGAGATTGTCAATCGTGACATTTCTTGAGCCAAGTTCAACACCTTGTTTGTTATACATAACCACTTTAAAGCTACCAGCATTGATATTATAATTGCTTGTAACCAATGTATCTTGAATGCCAAGATTTAACGAATCACTTCTTGCTTCTAGTTGGGAGCTTTGGGCGTAAATGTTGTTGGTGGCTTCAATCAATCCATTGGCAAAGGTGTCTAAATCATTAATATAAATTTGTAGTTTCCCCAAAGTCCCGTTGCAGTCTATCGTATCTTCGGTGCGGATTAAATCCAAAATGGCACCGACTTTTCCACCGGTAATAGCGTTTGTGAGAGTGTATTCTTTGTGGTCAGCTCTGAGGTATTTAATGGTGTAGATTCCGCTTGGATTTTGGGAATTATCTAAGGTTAGTGGATGGAATGAAGCCCCATCGACAATCGCTTTTCCGCCGATAGTTAAAAGGTAGCCATCATCAAAATCGGCTATATTTTTATCAGCAATGGCGCTGCCTTGCACGCCTTGTTTGAAGACATCTGCCCCAATGAGATTGTTGATTTCAAATTCGTATTGATCTCTTAAATCGCGTAAATCGTTGGCTTTTTGATTGAGTTCTTTAGATTCGTATTCAGCGATTTTTTTGTTGAGTAGCGCGATTTGCTCACCTAAGCGATTGACTTCATCAACAGCGACTTTGAGTTCGTTATTGAGACTTTGTTGGAGATTAACCAGCCTATCTCTTGTGTTAGAGATATTGTTAGCAAGGGTTGAAGCTTGTTCGGCAAGTGCGATTTTTTGGGCGGGGTCTCCGGCTTTTGTTGCTAAATTTTTCCATGCTGTGAAGTAGTTTTGCAAGTCATTGTAGATTCCTACACCATCGATTTCAGGATAATAAGATGAGGCTTCTTTAAGCCCTTGAAAGCTTTTTTCATAGTAGGTTTTTTCCATGCTTGCTTTTTTGTAGCGCGAGAAAGTGTATTCGTAATGGACACGCTCAACACTCATGATGTTTAGCCCTTGTCCGATGACATAATTTGATGAGGTTTGCAGTGGAGTTTGTGCCGAGCTTCTAACGACTTGGCGGGAATAAAATTCATTGTTGGCATTAGCAATGTTGTTGCTAACGGTATCCACCATCACTTGATGCCCAGTTAGTCCAGTATAAGGTGTATTTAGAGAAGAAAGTAACCCACTCATAAGTTCCTCCTAAACTTCAGTTTTTAAGAAAGAGGAATTGCCAAGTGTGCTTTTGTGGTAGCCTTGTTGCTCAGTAGGGATAAGAGTGCGTAAAAGCGAGGTATAAAACTCTGAAACGGCTAAAGACATTTTTCCAAAGCGATAATTGAGTTTTTTGAGCTCTTCAAGCTTATCATGAAGTTGAGCAGTAAATTCACTCGCACCTTCCCCCAAAAGTTTTTCTTTGTCCTCATAAGTGAGGTCTGCTAATGTGGCGTTTGGATATTCTTTTTGTAATTTGGCTTCGATGCTTTTAGCATAAGATTCTTTTTTGTGGATAAAGGATTTTGTTAGTTCTTCTTTTTGGGGGATTCTAGCAAAGATGGATTCGTTTTTGGCTTCTTTAATGTCTGAAATATCTTGTTCAGTAATAGCAATGAGAGCTTTGATATCTTCTAATGCGTCTTTTAAAAATTGCAAAGACATGATAACTCCTAAAAGTGAATTATCGATTATCTAAGCAATTCTTGTGCCAACTTTTCTGCACTTCCTTTCATATCAATTTGGTAGCTTCCATTTTTAATCGCATTTTTGATTTCTTCTACTTTTGAGGAAGTCGCTTTGCTTGGTGAAGTTTTTTGTTTGTCTTCGACCTGCTCATTTCTTGCTTGATTAACTTGTGGCGTATTTTTATTGTTTGCCTGATTAATCGTGCTTGAAAAAGCAGAGTTGCTCATTAAATGGCTAATCATAGCTTTTCCTTTAAGGTTAAATTCATCATTAATAAATCGACCATTTTTGAAAAATCTAAAGTGATTTGCGGATATTTTCTGAAATATCTCGCAAGAATCTCTCTGTTTCTGTCTTTGGCGGTGCTATGTAGTTACTCGTATCATAGAGCTGGACTTGATTGCCACCGATTTTTATGGTATAGAGAATCACAAACAGCATAAAATAAATAAACAAGCCAAAGCTAATAGTAGGTACAAACCAATCTTTCATTTTATTCCTTATTTTGAGTTTAAAAGTATAGCAAATTTTTTGATTTTTTTGGATTAAATCCCGCTCTAAGTCTTTAAATCTCGCTTTTATTGTGGTATAATCTAAGATTTTAATTAAAATCTTAAAGTAAAATGTAAAAAGGTTTTTTATGCGGCAATTTCAATTTTTGGCTTTTAGGGTTTTGTGTGTTTTTGGGGCTTTGTTATCCAATCTTTTGGCGGCAAATATCCGAGAATCTCAATGGGAGAATGGACAAACTTTGCTGACATTTTTTGAAAAAAATGCGATTCCGCTAAAAGTGTATTATGATTTGCCACGCGAGGATAAGGAATTAGCCGATGAGATTGTGAGTGGAAATACCTTTTATACCCTTTATGATGAGGGGGGCAGACTGCTTCAGGCTTTGATTCCGATTAATGAAAACTCCCAGTTGCACATTTACCAGCAAGATTCCACTTATAAAATGCGTGCCATTCCGATTGTATCTTTGCAAAAGGAGCATCACATCGCCCTTTCTGTGGAAAGTTCGCTTTATTATGATATTGTAAAATACACAGGTGATACTTTCCTTGCCTCTGAGTTCATTCAGGCTTATAAAAGCAGCATTAATTTCAAACGTCAAATCAAAAAGGGTGATAAGCTTGCTATTATTTATGAACGGAAATACCGACTAGGTAAAGTCTTTGGTAGCCCCAATATCAAAGCTTCTATCCTTAAGACTGGGAATCAAGATAGATATGTTGTTGGCTATGATGGAAGTTTTTATGATTTAGAGGGGAATAACCTTAGCCAATATCTTTTTGTAACTCCTTTGCAATATAGCCGCATTTCCTCGCATTTTTCAATGGGGAGAAAGCACCCAATTCTTGGCTATAAACGCCCACATTTAGGCACGGATTATGCCGCACCACGACACACCCCAATTAAAGCAGCGGGGCATGGCAAAGTGATTTTTGCAGGGATTAAGGGTGGGTATGGCAAAACCGTGATTATCCAGCATGAAAATGGTTATCGCACACTTTATGGGCATATGCACAAAATTGACAAAGGAATCCGCACGGGTGTTTATGTCTCTCAAGGCAAGGTAATTGGAACTGTGGGTAGCACGGGGCTTAGCACAGGACCGCATTTGCATTTTGGGCTTTATAAAAATGGTAGCGCTGTTGATCCGCAAAAACATTTACAAATTGCCACGACTAAGCTTAAAGGTAAAGAAAAAGAAAAATTCTCTCTCTTTGCAAAAACTTTTAAGGAGGAGTTGAATGTGGTTTTAGCGAATAATTTAGAAAATGAGCCTTTTAAGAAAATGCAAAATTCCTATATCGTGTATCTTAGTGAGGAAAACAAGGCAGATGAAAACGCCAAAAGAAATAACTAATATCCGCTTTTGTGCGTGTGAATCATCGCGTTATATCAAACCCAAAAGAATGCTGTTTTGTGAAAATGGAAAAGAAAGAAGCTGGGATATTATTGAGGCTCATGATAGTGTAGCGGCGTTGCTCTATCATCGGCAAAAAGATGCTTTTGTGTTAGTTAAGCAATTTCGCCCAGCAGTGTTTTTAAAGGAAATGACACGAGAAAATAAGAATCTCAAATGCGAGATTGGTTATACTTATGAGTTGTGTGCTGGAATCACTGATAAGTCTGATAAAACGCTTCAAGAGATTATGCAAGAGGAGATTTTGGAGGAATGTGGCTATGATATTCCTTTAGATAAAATTGAAGAAATCGCAGAATTTTATAGCTCTGTTGGGTTTGCAGGAAGTAAGCAGACTTTGTTTTTTGCAGAAGTTGATGAGCAGTTTAGGGTTCATAAGGGTGGTGGCATTGATGATGAGAATATTGAAGTGGTTTTTATCCCACGTAGCGAGGCTTATCGTTTTGTGTTAGATAAGGCTTATCCCAAAACTTCAGGTGTGATGTTTGCGTTTTTGTGGTATTTTAAGGAGAGGTAATGAAGTGTGATTTTGCCCTCCAAGAAATCACAAGAAAGCTTGATGAAATCAAGGAAACGTGGCAGATTTATGAGATTTTTGAAAAGGCAAAAAAGGAATTTAGCGAGGAATATGAAGGCTTATTAAAAGATAAAGAAGCCTTAATCCAAAGTTTCAATGACACTTCTGCTAAAAACGCCCTTTTGCTCTCACAAAACAAAGAGTTAGAGGCGAGAAATAAGGCTTTGGAGCAGGCTTTAGCACAAAGGCAAAAGGCTTTAGAATCCTTAGATTCCAAAGTGGCATTGGATTCTAAGGCAAATTTAGAGGAGATTTGCTTTGATTTTTCCAATCTTGAAAATTTGTGTGAGGGTTTGCAGATGTATTTACAGAAGCTTGATTCCACGCTTCCATCTAAGCCAAGTGCGCTAGAGAAGTTAGAAGTGTCCTACCAACAGCATAAAAAAATTCTAGCTAAACCAGCAAACTCTTATGTTGCTTTAGCAGAAGCACAAGAACTTTACCAAAAAGCCAAGGAGTTTTTGAGGCATTTAAAATCGTTGGATTTAGAGGTTTCAAAAATAC
>CALVAF010000195.1 GCA_944325475.1 uncultured Helicobacter sp. | reverse complement strand
ATTTGTGCTACAAAATTAAGTGGAATCTCTAGTGTCTTAAAGCCTCATGACTGATAACAAAATGGCAATCACTTAAAATTAAGAGTTCCATTAAGTCTTGTCTAAGAGGATTGATTTTGTGGAATCTGGTGTGATAGGTTTATTTGTAAAATAATTTTATCCCCTCTATTGCTAGAATAGTTACCGCCACGCCAAAACACACACAAAGGCTAAGCTGTCTTGGGTAAAAGTAGGGATCAAGTATTTTTCTAGCGGTGCGGTAACCTGAAAGTAAGGCTCCAGTAAAACCACCGCCGGGAAAACCAAAAGCAGAGGCGAAATAAAGATTTTTCACAGATTTAGATTTAAAATGGCTTCTAGCAAAAAATCCTTCTAAATCTTGATCCCAGCCATAGGGTGTGCCTTTTTTTGCCCTCGTGTAACGCTCTATAGTTTTTGGAGTGGCAAATTCTGAATGTATGCAGTGCGTCATAATGCCCGGGAAAAATGCCTCTAGTCTAGTTTCAAGGGCTTCTTTTGCCTTTTGCTTTTTTGCTTTATACTCCTCTTTGCTTAAATTCTCCCACTCCTCATAACTACTTAAAGCTGTGATGACACCAAAATATCTATCATCTCTGTTGCTTAAACCGCTATTGATTTTTGAGTAATTCACAAAGATAAAGCCTCTTTTTTCTATATCCATAGCCAACATATCCTCGCTATCTCTATCAAAGGGTTTATCAAAATACTCCTTATTGATACAAAAAGTCGAGTAGTCCATATCAAGAAATTTTTTATTTAAATTTGTATTAAAAACCATATACACAGAAAGTAGTGAGGTTTTGCTGCTAAATTTTTGTGTTGTCTTAAAATCCTTGCTAGTCTCTCTATCTAAAAGCTCTTCATAGACTATTCTAGGGTCGCAGTTTGCTACTATTTTTTCAGCAAAAAGCTCTTGTGTGTCTTTAGCCTGTGAATTTGTCTTGTCTAAAAAGGACACACCCACAGCCTTATTTTTATCAAGTAAGATTTTTTTCACATCGCATTTTGCCCTTACTTCTCCACCATTTTCTTTGATAATGTCTGCTAGGGCATTGGATAGGCTTTGTGAGCCGCCTTTGATATAGACGCCTTGATGATAGTAGTTTGTCTGTGCTATGGCATGAGAATTCCAGTTCAATTTCCACGCATTGTAGTGATAATAAGCCATATTAATATTTAAAATTTTTTTGAGTTTAGAATCTTTGATGAGCTTATCTAGCATAAAGCCTACTTTTCTTTGTCTAATCGCACTTAAGCTAAGAAAAAAAAGTGTGTGCAAGGGTGCAAAGAAAAATTCCAAAAAGCCCATATCAAAGGGGAATTTATAATTTAGCCTCGCTTGGAAATTGAGCTTTTTAAAATAGCTTTCTATGCCCTTTTTTTCGTGGGGAAAATACTTTATCAAGGCTTCTTTTGTGGTTTTATGTGGGATTAAAAAGTTTTGTATTTTGGAATTGGTTGGTGTGGTTTTTATGTTTGCTGAATTTGTGCCTTGAGATTCTAGTTTAGAATCTAGCACTTTCACACTCCATGCACTAGGCAGTGGCACAAGAGTGATTTTTTCAAAAAGCCCAAGTTTTTTAAAAATTATGTGCTTCATATCTGTTTTTTCACTGCCAAAATCCATTTCGTGAAGTCCTGCATCTATTAGCATTCCTTTTCTTTTAAAGCAAGTTGCACAACCCCCAATTAGCTCGTGTTGTTCTAATACAAGCACCTTTTTGCCAGATTTTGCTAAAGTGGCTCCGCAAGTTAAGCCACCAAGCCCAGAACCTATGATAATGACATCGTAATCTTGCCTATTCATTGCCTACTCCATTGTAGTATCAAGGCTTTGCACATTAAGCCTTTTATTCACAAAGGGCTTTGCTTGCTCCTCACTTAGCCTTTTCCACTCTAATGTAGGACCCCAAAGCATATTGACTTTGAGGGAAAATATACCATTTTTTAATGTGCCTTTGATAGGATAGATTTTGCCTTTATCAAAGCTATACACCCTGCCTACACAGGTATCATTGCTCTTGCAAGTCATCTCCAAAAAGACAGAGCCATGCACAGGGCGGCTTTGCAAGGCTTTATTGGGGTTTTTAGAATCAAGTTCTGTATTTGTGCTTCCATCGCTTATTGCAAAACCTACGGCATAAAACTTACCATTTTTTTCAAAGATTTCTATCACGCTTTCTTTGCCCTTGTCATTTTTAGGGAGGAAATAAATCCCGCTTATTGCTGCTTGTCAAGAAAGTGTAGTCAAACAGCTTGGTGTGAGAGTTTTTAAAAACATGGTTAAACCTTAATAATGATGAAATTTTAAATTGTGGAATCTTGTCATAATTATAGCCATAAAAATTTTAATTGATAAAAAATGTGTTGGTTTATCACAAAGAATCTGGTTGCTGACTGAAAAGATGACACCCTTAAATAGCTCTAGCAAAAATTGATAGGCTAAATCTTCTAAGAATAAGCCTTGTAGATATTAGTGGTTAATAGCTTGGTGACTAAAAGAGGAATTTGAAGATTTATAGGAAATACCATTAAATTTGATTGTTTTTGATTTATCAAGAAGCAGGAGAATCTTTATGATTCTAAAAGCCGCTAATCAAGGCTTTTGTAGTGAGTTGTTTTAATCATGCTTGAGCTAGATAATTTCAAGGATTTTTTTTGGGAATTGTTAGAATATTTTAGGGTTTTTGAATGCTTTTGGAATTGTTTGGCTAAAAATTACAACAGAATTTTTCGCTTGATTTTGTTGGTAATGAAAATTTGACTTTTAGAGAGATTATAAAGATAATGAAGGAAGTTAAAATGGTGCGGAAGAGAGGACTTGAACCTCCATGCCTTGCGGCGCCAGATCCTAAGTCTGGTGCGTCTGCCAGTTTCGCCACTTCCGCTAGAAACTTAAAAACAGAAATTTTATCCAAAATAGCTTAATCTAAAATGAAAAAGGCAAAAGTTAGCGGAATTTTTCTAATGCCTTGTGGTTTAAAGTGCCTTTTGGGAATTGCATAGAAATGCAGTGCAAACTCCCATTTTGACGGATTAAAACAGAGCAATCAATAGGGATAATTTTGTGCTTTGGAAGGGCTTTTTGGAGAATCTCTATGGCTTTTTTATCATTCTTGTCATTGTAAATAGGTAGTAAAAGCGCATTATTGATAAACAAAAAATTAGCATAAGTTGCTGGAAGTCTCTCATTGTGGTAGTATTTGGCTTGGCAAAAGGGTAGGGCGATGAGCTTAAAAGGCTTGCCTTCAAGATTTTTTAGCTTTTTTAATTCTTTTTCCATTTTGGCTAGGGCAGGGTAGTGTTCGTCATTTTTGTCTTCACATTTGAGGTAGGCAATGGTGTTGGTAGCGACAAATCGCGCTAAAGTGTCGATGTGGCTATCGGTATCATCACCCCTTAAATAGCCGTGATTGAGCCATAAAATCTTCTTTGCTCCCAAGTCTTTTTTGAGTTTTTTTTCGATTTTTTCTTGTGAGTAGGCGGGATTGCGATTTGATTGTAATAGACATTGGGTGTTGGTTAGCACGATACCGCTACCATTTGATTCGATACTTCCGCCCTCTAAAATCATTTTTTTGGTTTTAATTTGCTTTAAGATTCCAAATTTGTGGAGTTTTTGGGTGATATTATTATCATAATTCGCTGCAAACTTCAATCCCCAGCCATTAAACCCATAATCTAGCACCTTATTTTTGCCTTGAGTGGCGATTGTGATTCCCCCAAAATCCCTCGCCCAAGTGTCGTTGGTAGGAATCTCAATGAGGTAGAGATTTTTTAGATGCTTGACATTCCATTCTTTGGAGTATTTTTTGATAAATTGCCGCGCCTCTTCTTTATTTTGACACAGCAAGAGACATGATTCGCGTTTGATAATCTCGCCAATAATGTGACAATAAACCTCTCTAACTTCACAAAGATATTCCTTCCAATCAGAATCTTGATGTGGGAAAGCTAGGAGGATTCCATCTTGTTTGGTCCATTCTGCATAAAATTTTTTCATCTTGCTACTCTTTTTTTAAAAAATGTCGATAATATTATATAAAAATTTTTTGTCAAGGAGGACGAGATGGCAATACAATCTATCAAAAGCAGTGCAGATTATGCAAAGGATTTGCAATCTGCAATGAGTTCTAACCCGCTATCTAAGGAGACTGCAAGTGCGGAGGATAGGGAGAAAAATATCCAAGAAGTCGCTTCAAAAATTGATGCAAAATCGGTGATGACCGGTTATATCGTGCAGTTTCAAATGAGCGTGAGTGTGGGTGTGGAGAATAATTTTGGCGCACAAAGCGCAGTGGGATTTATGGGAACGAGTGCTTCAGAAGATCCTGCAAAACTTAATAATGTTTTAAGTGGTTTGGATTTGGCGTCTATTGGCTATAATGGCAAGTCGTTGCAGAGTTTGACTACAGAGGAAGCTAAAAAATTAATTAGTGAGGATGGTTTTTTTGGAGTTAGTCAGACTTCTGCTAGAATCGTTGATTTTGTCCTAGCAGGTGCAGGCGATGATGTGAAGAAGCTCCAAGCGGGGCGAGAGGGGATTATGCGCGGTTATGAACAAGCGCAA
>CALVAF010000194.1 GCA_944325475.1 uncultured Helicobacter sp. | reverse complement strand
CATTATTGATGAGGAGAAAAAAGAGCAGGGAAATTACATTTCAAATCTCAAAGTCTATCCCAAAGCTGCCTTAAAAGAACTTTTAGAAAAGTATAAAATCAAAAGTGTGATTCTCACCAAACCCTATGCAAAACCGCCTTTAGAGAAGCTTTTTAATGAGCTTACACAAATGGGGATTGAAGAGATAAAAATCGCTTCCATGCTAAAAGAGGATAAGCCTTTAGAAGATATTTCTATTGAAGATTTGCTTTCGCGCCCTAGTAAAGATTTGGATAAGGAAGTTATTGGGGAGTTTATCGCTCATAAGACGATTTTAATTACTGGTGCTGGAGGGAGCATTGGGAGTGAGATTGTGCGGCAGTGCGTGGAGTTTGGGGCAAAGAGGCTAGTTTTGCTAGAGCATAGTGAGTATAATCTCTATGCTATTACAGAGGAGTTAGCTAGGAAGATTCATCTAAAAAATAATAAAGAGGATTTGTTGCGTCCAGTGATGTTTTCTATCCTAGAAAAAGAGCGGCTTTTAGCTCTCATGCAAGAGGAAAATCCGGATATTGTCGTCCATGCTGCGGCTTATAAGCATGTGCCACTTTGTGAATACAACCAAAAAAGTGCGATTGAAAATAATGTTTTGGGTAGCAAAAATGTGATAGATTGTGCCATTTTATCAAAAGTGCCAAAGATTGTGATTGTTTCTACTGATAAGGCGGTGCGCCCTACAAATGTTATGGGTGCGACTAAGCGGATTGTAGAGCTGTATGCGCAAAATGTGGATTCTAAGCAAAGTGAGATTGTAGCGGTGAGGTTTGGGAATGTGCTTGGGAGTAGCGGCTCTGTGGTGCCAAAGTTTAAAGCGCAAATCCAAAATGGCGGACCTATCACGGTAACCCACCCAGAAATCACGCGGTATTTTATGCTCATTCCTGAAGCGTGTCGGCTTGTCTTACAAGCTTCTGCGATTGCTAAAGGAGGCGAGATTTTTATTTTGGATATGGGAGAGCCGGTGAAAATCGTAGATTTGGCTAAAAATATGCTAAAGCTTTATGGCAAAGAAGAGGAAATTGAAATTGTCTTTAGTGGATTGCGACCCGGGGAGAAGCTCTATGAGGAGCTACTTATTGGAGAGAGTGAGGGTAAGACAAAATATCCTTCAATCCAAGTAGCACGCCCCACAAGCTATGAGATTACAAAGTTGAATCATGATATTAGGGAGCTTTTGGAGACACAAGAGGTGATAAAAAAGCTCAAAGAAATCGTGGTGGAGTTTAACCACAATGCCCACACACAATAAACCCACTCTTGCTTTAGTTATTTCCTCACTTAAAATGGGTGGTGCTGAGAAAGTGGCGAGCCTTTTAGCCAATGCTTTGGTGGATTCTTATCGTGTGATTTTAGTGTTGTGGAGTGATGAGAAGCGGTTTTTTGAGTTAGATGGGCAAATAGAAGTTGTGGTGATTCCTACAAAAATGTGCGGAATGCTTGGGAATATTGAGCGGATTTTGAAGCTAAGGCGGTGTTTTTTGAAGCATAAGGTGGATTTGGTGATTAGTTTTATCCACCAAACAAACATTTTAAGTATTTTGGCAGCCAAGATGAGTGGGATTGCGGTGATTGTCACTGAGCATAGCATTTATGAGAGTTTGGAGAATCAGAAGTTATGGAATGCTTTGCGCTACTTGGTGTATCCTCTAGCCAGTCAAGTAACCACGCTAACCAAGCGAGATTTGAGGAATTATAGGTTTTTAAAAAGGGTCTGTGTGATGCCTAATCCTGTTGTAATCAAAAAGCCTGTGGAATCATATGAGGATTTTAGCGCCTATAAGCCTTATATTTTGAGTGCAGGGCGAATGATTAAACTCAAGCATTTTGAGGAATTGCTAGAGGTTTTTGGGGAGTTTGCTAAGAGTAATCCGCAAGTTTCACTACTTTTAGCAGGTGATGGGGAATGCCGTGATTCCTTGGAGAATCAAGCGAGGGCTTTGGGGGCTAAAATTGTCTTTTTGGGGCAAATGGAGAATCTCTACTTGGCTTATAAAAACGCCGAATTTTTTGCCCTAACAAGTCATAGAGAGGGTTTGAGTAATGTGCTGATTGAGGCTTTGATGTGCGGGATTCCTGTAGTTAGCTATGATTGCCCTTATGGACCTAGTGAGATTATTAGCAATAATGGAATCTTGGTAAAAATGGGGGATAAAAATGCCTTATTAAGGGGCTTTGAGGAAATGCTAGAAAATCGCGAAGAGTTTGCTAAAAATACTGGGGCGATTTATGAGAAATTTGGGGAGGAGGTGGTGCTAGAAAAATGGAGGGAGTTAATCAAGCTAACGCTTCAAGAAAAGAATGATCGAGCCAAAGAGGATTAAAAATGCTCCAGAATATTGTAATAAACTAAGGCTTTCATCTAGAATCCATAGGGAGAGTAAAACGCCCACAAGTGGTTCTATCATGCCTAGAATCGAGGTTTTAGTAACACTGATTTTGGGCATTCCAAGGAAATAAGCCATCATAGGAAAGAGTGTGGAAGCAAAGGTGAGCCCTAAAAGAGCAAGGATTCCATTGGAGTGGAATTCATCAAATTGTGGTGGATTTGGAATCATAAAGCCTAGAATCACCAATGCTGCAAAAAGGCAAATATAAAAGCTACAAACCACAGAAGAAAGGCTTTTGGTAAGCGACTTGCTAAAAATAACATAAAGCCCATAAAACAGCGCACCAATAAATGATAAAATCACGCCATAAATGCTAAGTTCGAGCTCTTTTGGGATTTTTAGTATCACGGCTAATCCCACAAAGCACAAAAAAAGCGAAAGAATCGTAGTGGCTTGGAGTTTGTGTTTGAGAAAAATAAGAGCGATGAGGGCAACGATAATGGGGTAAATGTGGTAGATAAGCACAGAGAGCGAAGCGGGAATATAACGCAAAGAATCAAGGTAGGCAAAGGATTGGATAATGTATAAGATTCCGCCTAGAAAGAAAAATTTGAGGTATTGGGAGGGAGTGAGATTTAGAGAGATTTGCCTATAAAGCGCCCATAGAGCAAGCAAAAAGGCAGTGCAAAGAAAGCGAAAAAACAGAAGAAAATCAGTTGGGATTCCGTTTTTTTGGGCTATCACACTCCAAATAGGCATGATTCCATAAGCGACACTCGCGCTAATAATCCATAAGATTCCAATTTTTTCTTGACTTAGCTTTTGCATAGAAACCTTAAAAATAAATGGCGTATTGTAGTATGTTTTGGATAAAATTTGAAGCTTTTGATTATGATGGTGCTAGAGTCTATTATGATTCTAGACTTTTATTAGGGGTTATGTAGGGATTGCCATAAATCCTGCAGTGTTATTGGGGTGCTAATATCTTTATTAGTGCTTGGTAGTTTATTTATGGATTTTGGAATGTGCTTTATCTGCCTTTGCTAGTGGGGTCTATGGTGGTATTTCTTGCTTGCAAAAACAATGCTTAAAGTGAGTAGATAGCTAAAAACTAATCCATAAAATCTATATTAATTGCTAGCTTTTATATTAATTTTGTTGCAAAATCTTAATAAATTTTTCCTATGAATAAATTAATCGCAATAGGACAAGCTTCAAGGCTTCTTGGTGTTACCATACAAACTTTACGTAATTGGGACAAACAAGGCTTACTAAAGCCTGATGAAATCACAAAAGGCGGTAGTCGCAGATATAAATTGGAATCTTTAAAAAATATCAACAAAAACATTAAATTTAACACCGATAATCTAAAAACCATTGCTTATGCTAGAGTAAGTAGCCACGACTAAAAAGATGATTTGATAAGACAGGTTCAGGTTTTAGAACTTTATTGTGCTAAGGCTGGATTTAATTATGAAATTATCCAAGATTTAGGTAGTGGTATGAATTATTATAAAAAAGGACTAACAAAGCTTTTAAACCTTATCTTAGAAGGACAGGTTAAAAGACTTGTTCTAACACACAAAGATAGACTACTAAGATTTGGAGCTGAACTTGTTTTTGCCATTTGTGAAGCTAAAGAAGTGGAAGTAAATAATCAATAAAGGCGATGAGAACATTAAATTTGAAGAAGAATTAGCCAAAGATGTTTTAGAGATTATCATAGTATTTTCTGCAAGATTATATGGTTCTCTCTCAAAGAAAAACAAAAAACTCCTAGATTCTATACAAGAGGTTATCAATGACAATCTCTCATAAAATAGAGCTTATCCCAAATAATAAGGCAATCACATATTTTAAAAAAGCCTTTGGTTGTTCTTATTTGGCATACAATTGGGGATTAGCTAAATGGCAAGAATACTATAAGCAAGGCATTAAAAAAACGCATTTAGATTTAAAAAAAGAATTTAATGCCATTAAAAAAGGACAATTCCCCTTTGTCTATGAAGTAAGCAAATATGCTACACAACAGCCTTTTATCCATTTAAATTTAGCCTTTAATAAATTCTTTAGAGATTTAAAACAAGGCAAATTATCCTATCCAAAATTTAAAAAGAAAAAAGA
>CALVAF010000193.1 GCA_944325475.1 uncultured Helicobacter sp. | reverse complement strand
TAGGGAAGTAGTCAAGAAATTTGGTGCGGATATTACCGTTAGTGAAATGATAAGCGTCCATGCTCTTGCTTTTAAAAATAAAAAAACTATAAAAATGATAGAAAAATCCCCGCTTGAAAATCCCTTTGCATTGCAGATTGCAGGGAATGATTTTGGGATTATCCAAAAGGCAGTAGAATTTTTAAATGATTTTCAAGAGCATATTCAAATTCTTGATTTAAATTGCGGCTGCCCTGCCCCCAAAGTCTCAAGCCATGGTAGTGGAAGCTCCTTGCTTAAAGACTTAAATAAACTTGTAAAGATTCTTATATTGCTAAGAGAAACTAGCCTTTTCCCTTACCTTAGTATCAAAGTGCGCTTAGGGTTTGACAAAAAGATTCCTCTAGAAATCGCTAAAGCTTTGAGTGATTCTCCCATTGATTATGTGGTGGTGCATGGCAGGACTAGAAGCGATGGCTACAAAAAAGACAAAATTGATTATGATTCCATTAAAATTATCAAAGAAAATATCCCTCACCCACTCATTGCCAATGGTGAAATTAATTCCCCACAAATGGCTAAAAAAGTGCAGGAATTTACTGGTGCTGATGGCGTGATGATAGGTAGGGCAGCGATTGAAAAACCTTGGATTTTCACTCAAATTAAACACAATTTAGAAGAATCTGTAAAACTAAGAAAGCAAGTGGCTTTAGAACATTTTGATAGAACTATTGAATTTAGGGGAGATTATGGAGCGATTATGTTTCGAAAAAACCTCCATGCATATTCTAAAGGCTTAAAGGGTGCTAGCGAGTTTCGCAGCAAAGTTAATTCCATTACCAACCCTACTATCATGCGTGAAGAAATCCTAAGCTTCTTCACGCATAGCGATTTTGAAAGTTAATATTTACAAGAATTAAGCTGACTATTTAGTTTATTTGTTGTTTGTGAAATCTTGCACACTTCCATTGACTAAATCCACGCTTTTGTGTTTTTTTGTGTGAGATTCTAAACCTCGCCTACTTGATTAAAATCTCGCTCACACCTACAAAAATCTCCTATATTTTTCACATCGTCTCTAAAGATACTTGCACCAAATTTTCTAACAGCTTAACATTATTTTGAAGAATCTTTACGCTTTCTACATTATCACTCCATTATCACTCCTTGCACTTAGAATTATAGATTAAATAATCACATTCCAAACAGCATTAATTTCACTCAAACTTTTTTATATCCAAACTGCCTTACCCCATCAACAACCATTGCAACCCCTCCCCTCCAGCTCATGCTGCCTCAATATTGGTATTCCATGCTAATCAACTTTGTTTAATTAGCAATTTCAGAAATACCTACATTTCATTAGCTGCTTTCATTAATATTGCTTTATCTGCAAAAGCTGCTTAGTTATCTCTTGAATATCGCTCATGTTTTTCACACCAGCTCTTTAGAATCATTTAGCATACCACAGGCTGATAAGCTAATTACCTGCATAATATCTTGATAACTTAGCCCTTTAGCATTCAAAACCATATTTCTATTTTTTTAGATAATGGCATTAATGTGAGAATTTGCCTTAGAGATTCCATTACCATTTCTTGTGTAACTGCTTATCAAATCCTCATTGCCTTAAGATAAATCATACACCATTAAACAAACACAAAACGACATAGAACACCAAGCATTAAAAAAAAGAGAAACAATTTTTAGCTTGATAGCACTAGAATTTTCCACTAAATACCTTCCTAGAAATTTGCATTAAACCACTCCTAAAGGCACAACCAAAACTGCCACAATCAAAGCAACAATCCTAAAAACAAATCATCTAAAAAAATTTCATCTCCCATTTTCTAAAACATAACTTTTATCACCATCTTTACCCACAAATATTATACATGATTAATTTATATCATTTAAGCTCTTATTTTAAGCAAATTTTATTCTTCAAAATCCCTCCTAAAAAGAGGCATTTCTATTTGAAATTCCACACCATCATCGCAATTAACATAAGTGATTCTACCTCCTATCTTGTCTAAAATCATCGACACCATAGCCAGTCCAATCCCATTTCCATTTTCTTTAGTCGTAAAATAACTCTCAAAAATCTTATTCCCAATCTCTTTATTGATACCTCCTCCATTGTCTTTGATTTTCAAAACACAAACCCCATTTTCAGCCTCATCACAAGAAATCCTAATTTGCCCCTCATTGATTTCATTTTTAAAAAGCCTTGATTGAATAGCATCAATGGAATTATCTAAAAGCACAATTATCATCTGTTGGAATTCATTTTTGCTTGCAAAAATACTCACTTCTTTATCAAAACTAAGGTTGATTTCAATCCGCTTATCCACAAGATTATAAAACAACTCCAAAATATTTTTAATCGCCCCATAAACTTCAAATTCCTCCTCGCCCTTTGAAGGTTTAAAAAACTCTCTAAACTCATCAATGGTTTTGGACATAAACTGAACCTGCTTGGACATAATTTTAATGTATTTTTCAAACTTTTCCCCATCAAGCTCCCCATATTGCTGCATTTCTTTGAGATTCTGACAGAGTAAGTAAAGAGAATTTAGAGGCTGTTTCCATTGGTGTGCGATATTCCCAAGCATTTTTCCCATATCTTCAACTTTGCTTTTCTGTGCGAGCATAGCCCGTTTATCATGCAATTCCTGCTCTAACTTTATAATCTCATAAATATCTATAAAAGTAAAACATAAGGCTAAATTACCCTCATAAGCAAAAGTATGCACCGAAACAATCATCGGCGAATTTTTATCCCTCCATTTTATCAAAGATTTAAAATTTTGTCGCTTCTTGCTTTGCAAAGCTTCATCAATCTTTTTTAAAGCATACTTCTGACATTCTAAATCTGCAAACAAACCCAAAAAATGCGTTTTGATTATCTTTTCATCAAAGGTATCTAACGCACTTTGATTGCACTTCAAAACCTCTAAATTCTCCTCCTTTGTAACTTTAGCAATCATCATGGGATTAAGACTATTTTCAAATAAATATTCTGACAAATAATCACTACGCATTCTCTTTGCCACTTCATATTCCAGTTGATTAGCCAATTCTCCACTAAAAATTTTGATTTTTTCTTGCTTTTGTGCGAGTTCCACTTCAAGCCTTGCCTTTTGCAACAAAAGCCTTTTGTGATTCAAAAACAAATACCACAAAAGCCCAACCAACCCTACTAAAATGCCAAACATCAAGATTCCAATTGCGTAATTCTCATTCCACTCCATAGCCACTTTATCCAAAAACTAAATATTAACTTAAAGATTATAGCGAAAATCTCCAAATTTCACCAATTTCCTATCACAATTAAAGCTTTTTATTGCATTAGTTTTGTTAAAATACTACCAATTTTTATTCTTTAAGGCACCATTATGACAGCGACTTTTTTACTTGAAATTGGCACCCAAGAACTTCCAGCAATCCCACTTTTAACAGAAACTCCAAACATCAAGCCCAAATTTACAAAAATCCTAGAAAAATACCGCTTATCATGTGATTTTAATTTTTTTTACACTCCTAGACGTTTGGTTCTCCTATCCAAACAATTCCCTACCATACAAAAATCCCAAACTCTCGAGTTTTTTGGACCACCTTTAAGCATTGCCTACAAAGACAACAAACCCACACCAGCTGCACTAGGATTTTTTAAAAAATGCGGAATCACCGCACAAGAAGCAACCACCATCACTAAAGAGGGCAAAGAAATTTTGTATTTCCAAAAAGAATCCCCACAAACTCCCGCAAAAGACTTGATTCAAGCAATCACTCAAGAGTTCTTAGAATCACTAAATTTTGGCAAAAGTATGCGTTGGGGAAACCACAAAGAATCCTTTATCCGCCCTATTTCTTGGATTCTTTGTTTGCTTGGAGATTCTTTAGTGCCACTGCATCTCTATGGCATAGAATCAAAATCACAAACCTCTATCCACCGCAATATCAGCTTTGAACCCCAAGAAGTTAGCAGTTATGAGAACTATTTTGAAGTGCTGCAAAAGGGTAAAATTATTCTTGATTCAAACCAAAGACGCAAGAAGATTCTACAAGAAATCAAGGCAATCCAAGACAAAAGAGGAATCAAAGTTGAAATTGATGAAGAACTCCTAGAAGAAGTCGTGAGTATCACCGAGTATCCCACCGCGCTTTTTGGAGAATTTAGCGAACATTTTTTGGAGTTACCACCACCTTGTATCATCACTTCTATGAAAGTTAATCAACGTTACTTTGCCACTTACCAAAACAAGAAACTTCACAATGGCTTTGTAATGGTTTCTAATAGCCTTGCAGAGGAGAGCCAAGTCATCATTAATGGCAATATCAAGGTTTTAAAAGCACGGCTACAAGACGCACTCTTTTTTTACCGCAATGATTTAAAAAATGGCTTGAATCCAGAAAAACTCAAAGCTGTTACTTTTGTTGAGGGGCTAGGCTCTATGTGGGATAAAACCCAAAGAGAGAGGCAAATTATTAAGGTTTTAGCGCCCCTTTATCAAAAATACTTTAAATCTCAAGATTTTGGGCTAACTTTGGAGATTTTAGACCAAGCTTCCAGCCTTTCTAAAGCGGATTTGATGAGTGAAATGGTTTATGAATTTACTAATTTGCAAGGAATTATGGGCTATTATTATGCCAATGCGTTAGGTTATGAGAGCCATGTCGCCCTTGCTATCCAAGAACAATACCTCCCAAACTCCGAAGAAAGCCCTCTTCCAAGTAATCTCATCAATGCCTTTGTCGCCCTTGCTTACAAGCTTGATAATCTCTTTGGGCTTTTTAGCATCCAAAAGATTCCAAGTGGTTCTAAAGACCCCTTTGCCCTAAGGCGTGCGGCTATTGGGGTAATCAAAATCCTCTTACATTTTGAATTACCCTTTGATTTGCACAAGATTTTTTCCCTACTTGCGCCCCTTTATCGCCCCTTTGATTTGCAGCAGCTAGAAAACTTCATTTTAGAACGTCTTGATTCTATGCTTTCTTTCAACACTTCCTTGCTACGTGCGGTTTTAGCCACAGGCGAGAGGGATTTATTACAAATCTATCAAAAACTCTCCACCCTTGATTCTGTCCTCAAAAACCAAGACAAAGCCCTATTAATGCAGACTTTCAAGCGTGTGGCAAACATTACTAAAGAAGTCAATTTAGATTCCACATTAGAGATTAAAACCGACAAGCTTTTAGCTAGCGAAGAAATTGCACTTTATAAAGCCTTTTGTGAGTATGAGGAAAAATGTGACACTTTGAGTTATGAGGCACAATTAGAGAACCTCCTAGCTCTCAATCCCCTTTTAAGTCGCTTCTTTGATAAAGTTTTAGTGAATGCACCCGATGAAGACTTCAAAAATAACCGCAAGAATCTCATCGCAAAAATTTACAAAGCTTTCTTAAAAATTGCCGATATTAAAGAAATTAGCTTTTAGGAATCGCCTTTGAATTCTTCTTTTTCTACACATTTTGTGGATTTTATCAAGCTTAAAAAAGAAATCGCAATCAAAAAACAAAATTATCCCGAGGAATGGCTAGGTAGAAGCCTCGCCTACACACCCTATCAGCCACGCCCTATTAAAGAAATCCTAACCAAAACTCAAGATTTCTCGCCCAAAAATATCTACCAAATCCCCTCCATAAATAATTTTTTACAAATCGCTAAAGATTTAGAATCAAAGGCTTCTTGCTTTGCTATAAATTCTTTAGATAACCTCACCTTTATCCGCCGCTATGTCCAAACACCACTTATTTTTGATTATCCCATAATTGATTCTTATCAAATTTTAGAATCACTTGTCTTTGGAGCAGACTGCATCGTCCTAACCCCCACTATTTTATCCCAAAAAGAGCTCAAAAACTTAAGTGATTTTACTATCAAACTAGGCTTAGAACGAATCTTTAAAATCACCTCAAAAGAGGACTTAAGCAAAGCCATTTTAGCGACTGCTGATATAATAAACCTTCAAGATTCCATAGAGCTAATCCCCCTCATACCCCAAAGCAAAATTATCCTTGCTAATGCAAATTTTCAAGAAACCCAAGGAGTTGATTCCTGTTTTATTTCACTTTAAAGAATGAAAAAATAACAATTTAAGCATTATTTTAGAATCTTTTGGTTAAAAAGATTCTCTTACTTTCTTTTAGGAGTTTTTATGTCTTTGATGATTAATGAAGAATGTATTGCTTGTGATGCGTGTCGTGAAGAATGTCCTAATGAAGCTATTGATGAGGGAGATCCTTATTATATCATCGACCCTGAGCTTTGCACCGAATGCTATGGCTTTTATGATGAACCTGCCTGTTTATCGGTTTGTCCTGTCGATGCAATTGTTCCTGACCCTGATAATATCGAATCACTTGAAGAACTTAAATTCAAACATGCCCAAATTCACAAAGAAGATTAATGGCAAAAATCACTGCTGTCATTGATATAGGCTCAAATTCTATAAGAATGGCAATTTTTGAAAAAACCAGCCATTTTGGATTCCACTTACTTTATGAAACCAAAAGCAAAGTAAGAATCTCTGAATCCACTTACGAACATCATGGATTCTTACAAGAAATCCCGATGCAAAGAGCCATTGATGCGTTGCAGGATTTTTTATGGATTGCTAAACTTCACAAAGTGCGAAAAATCCTCTGTGTCGCCACCTCTGCTGTAAGAGATGCCCCCAATCGAAGTTTATTTTTGCAACAAGCTAGACAAATTGGACTCAATATCAAAGTTATCAATGGAGAAAAGGAAGCTTATTTTGGGGCAATTGCAGCCTTAAATCTACTACCCTACAAAGAAGGAATCACTATTGATATTGGGGGGGGAAGCACCGAATGTGCGTTGATACAAAACCGCAAAATCATCGACAAAATTTCCCTTAATCTAGGCACAATCCGCCTTAAAGAACTTTTTTTTGATAAAGGCGATTACAAGGCTGCATACGCCTTTGTGCTAGAAAGCCTAAAAACCATTCCAGACCATTTTAGAAACGCTAGAGTTTTTGGAATTGGCGGAACGGCAAGAGCCTTAAGTAAAGCAATTCAGAAACAAACTAGCTACCCCCTAGACACACTCCATGCCTTTGAATACCATTTCAAAGACCACAGCCATTTTTTCAAAGCCATTTATACAAGCACTCCAAAGGATTTATTACAGTTAAATATCAAGGAAGATAGACTTGATTCCATTCAAGGTGGAGCATTGATTTTTCATCTAGCTTTGGAACTTTTTGAAGCAAAAACAATCGTAACAAGCGGCGTTGGGGTGCGTGAGGGTGTCTTTTTGCACGACCTTTTACGCCACCACAACCAGCATTTTCCTGACAATTTCAACCCAAGTGTGCGGAATCTCAAAGACCGATTCATCAAAAATACCCAACAATCTAAAACCACCAAAAAACTCGCCCTCAAGCTTTTCAGCGCCCAAGAATCACACAATCTTCTTAATCCCATTCTTAAAAATCATCTTAGTATTGCCGCAGAACTCTGCAATATTGGCATTTCTCTAAATTTTTATGAAAAAGCCCACCACAGCAATTATATTCTCTTTAATGCACTCAGCTACACACTAAGCCACCCAGATAGACTTATTATTGCCACGCTTGTGCGTTACCACAACAAAAAAATTCCTGAAGACTTGCCCTGTAAAAACCTCTTGCCCCCACTAGAAACCCTGCAGATTCTAAGCTTTTTTGTCGGACTTTCAGAAATTCTTAGTTACAACCAACAACCAGAACTCTTTTCTTTTAATCTTTTAAGGGGCGAAAATTACACTCTGCAAATCTCCCATCCAAGCCCTTCTTACCTCGTTAAAGAAAAGCTAAAAAAACTCATCACCCCAAAAATAATTCGGATAAAATTATGCTAAAACCCCTTAAAATAGCCTTTGTGCGTCTCACTGCAATGGGCGATATTATTCATAGCGCAAGCATTTTACCCTTTTTGCACCAAGCATTGCTCTCCCACTACCAGCCCATTTTTCATTGGTATATCGATGAAACTTTTAAAGCCATTTTAGAGGATTCACCCTATATTGACAAACTTATTGCAATCCCACTAAAAACTAGCCTTAAAAACAGAAACTTCAAACCCCTAAAACAAATTTATAAAACCCTAAAACTTGAATCTTATGATGTCGTAATTGACTTTCAAGGGCTGCTTAAATCTGCCATAATTGGCAAGATTTTAGATTCTAAAAAATATGTTGGCTTTAGTTTTAATAGTGCTAAAGAATCTCTAGCCTCGCTTCTTTACACACAAAAAATCCAAATCCCCTACCAAGAACACATACTCTTGCGTAATGCCACCCTTTCTTTTAGTGCCTTTAATCTCCCCACCCAAGACTTGCAAACACTCCTTAATCCTAAGCCCTTTTTGGGATTTAACCCAGCTCCAAAAACTCTTGAAAAATCCCCCAAAATCCTCCTTGTGCTTGAGACTTCAAAACCCAACAAAACCTATCCCAAGCACCTCTTTTTGGAACTTATCAAACTTTTAAATGCTGCCAATCTCACACCCATTCTCCTTAGCCACGAAATTAGCATAGAAGATTCTAGCCTTAAGTTTCAAGCCCTAAGCAATCTTGATTTAAGCTCTATCAAAACCCTTGTGGCACAAATGGATTTAGTCATCGGCGGAGATACTGGAATCACCCATTTAGCATGGGCTTTAAATCGCCCCTCTATCACACTTTTTGGTGCGACACCCCCAAGCCGTTTCAGCCTCCAAACCATGCAAAATCGCCACCTTATGGCAAACTCAAATGCGAGTTATAAAAAATCTGATTTTAGCATTCAAAAGATTCCACCACAAGAAATTTTTAACCTAGCTCAAACCCTGCTTCAACACAAAAGGGATATGATATGAAAAGACTCCAGAGATTCTTGCTTTTTTCTTTTTTAAATTTTTTAAGCTATTTTTTCTTGTATCTACCCCATTTTTTGCGTTTAGGGCTTACTAAAAGCATTGCTTTTTTACTTTTTTTGCTCGATAGGAAGCGTAAATTTGATCTCTTTGCAAATCTTAATTTTGCCTATGGAGATACCCTCACAACCAAACAAAAAAAAGAAATTTTAAAGACCAACTATTTAAATGTAGTTTATAACTCCATTAGTTTTTTTATGCTTTCAGTTAGCACCAAAACCCAAATTTTAGATTCCATTGAAATTGACAAGCCAGAGATTATCCAAAACCTCCTTAATTCCCAAACTAATATCGTTTTTGT
>CALVAF010000192.1 GCA_944325475.1 uncultured Helicobacter sp. | reverse complement strand
GCAAAATATGCGTATCTTTGAGCAATATTGTATCACGCACTGCTGCTATCATACAAAAACGACTTTTTTGAAATATCGCACCCAAAAACAAACCAGCAACAAGCGAAATAATAAGTGGTGCGTGTTGGGAGCCCGGACCTTTTTGTGAAAATTTCACCGGTGCTGAAGAATCTACAAGCCCCCAAAGCAATAACCCAAAAAGCCCCAGCATAAAAAGCGGGAAAACAAAGCCTACAACTTTACTAGTGGGGTAGGAGCGTCCAAGTGAAAAGCCACGCTTTAAGAAAAATATCCCAATGAGAATCCCACACACAAGCCCAACAATCCCCGCAATAGCAGTGAAATCCCCTGCGCTAAATCTAAGCCACATTCTCCAAGGGCAGCCCAAAAACACCAATGCCCCAATCATTGCAAAAAATCCAAGCATAAATCGCACCACTGGTGCAGACCCAGTACGAGGACGAAACTCCCCAAATGCAAAACTTGCCACCAATGCACCAAACACAAGCCCAATAATTTCAGGACGAATATATTGCACGATAGGGGCTTGATGCAAATTTATCCCACCCGCTATATCACGCGTAAAACACGCTGCACACATTCCCATATTACCCGGATTTCCTAAAGAAACTAAAAGAGGTGCTATAACGCCCAGTGCCACACCTGCCAAAATAGGCCAAATAGCTAATCGCATAAGAACTCCTAAAATAATTAATGACAGCTTTAGTGAGAATCTAAGAAGTGCTGTGTGCTTAATCCTTAAGCAAAAATAACTCATAATCGTAATGCAAAATGACTTAAAAAGGTATAAAATGAGGCAAAGAAGCTATGGAAGTGTTTCTTAAGAATTTTCCATAGCATAAAAACTATGTTTGGATCATTTGGCTCTTTTTTGATTTCATAAACAATTTCTAGCAAAACATCAAAAGGAGGCAACATTAAATCCTTTATAATCAAGATCTCTAAAATCAATGTTTTTAGAAAATGCCAATCCCCACAACCCACATCAACAATGCTTGTAATTTTATTATCTATAAAAATTTTTGTAAAAATTTAACATAATCTCGACAAACATTTTCATTAGAATCCTTACCCAAACCATTTCCCCAATACCTAGCCTCATAAATCGTATCAAAGAGAGAATTTAATTGATTATCTAATTGCAGCAAAAAAAATTTTTTAAAACAGATATTTCAAATTTTAAATGACGAATTTCTCATAAAATGGTTTGAAAATTGTGATTGCAAGATTTTTTCATTATTCTCTAATTGTGTTTATAAAGATTTTTTAGAAGCAAGGATTTTCATTAGAAGTATGGTCTATTTTGATTCTAACTTATCTAAAAGCCCCCCACACACTCTTTATTTGTTTTATTACTTTTAAAATCATCTTCTTTTACCTTTTTGGCTAAGCTCTTAAAAAGCTTAACCATTTCTTTTTTCCATAATTTCTTTAGAAATATTGCTTGGAACTTCACCATAATGGTCAAATTCCATCGTGTAGGTTCCACGCCCTTGGGTTGCAGAACGCAAGTCTGTAGAGTAACCAAACATTTCAGCAAGTGGAACAAACGCATTCACAATTTTCAATCCCATTCTATCATCCATGGAGTTAATCTGTCCTCTTCTGCGATTCAAATCCCCAATGACATCACCCATATATTCTTCAGGCACTTCCACTTCCACTTTCATCATTGGCTCTAGCAAGACTGCTCCTGCCTTGCGGCAAGCATCTTTAAACGCCATAGAACCCGCGATTTTAAATGCCATTTCTGAAGAATCCACATCATGGTAACTACCATCATAAAGCGTAACTTTGAAATCCACCACCGGATACCCCGCTAAAACACCATTTTGCATTGCTTCTTGAATCCCTTTATCCACTGCAGGAATGTATTCTTTAGGAATTACCCCACCTGAGATATTATTCACAAATTCATAGCCTTTGCCCGCTTCTTGTGGCTCTAAGCGGATAAAGACATGCCCATATTGCCCTCTACCACCAGATTGCTTGGCATATTTACATTCTTGCTCGACACTTTGGCGAATCGTCTCACGGAAAGCAACTTGTGGTTGCCCCACTTCAGCTTCTACTTTAAATTCTCGCTTCAATCTATCCACAATAATTTCTAGGTGCAATTCTCCCATACCTGAAATGATAGTTTGTCCTGATTCCTCATCTGTATGCACTCTAAAGCTCGGATCTTCCTCTGCGAGCTTTGCTAAAGCTAGAGCCATTTTTTCTTGGTCAGCTTTTGTTTTTGGCTCTACAGCAATCGAAATAACCGGCTCTGGAAATTCCATTCTCTCCAAAATCACCGGCTCTTTTTCAGAACAAAGTGTGTCTCCTGTCAGAGTCTCTTTCAAACCAACAAAAGCACAAATTTCCCCTGCATACACTTCTTTGATGTCCTCACGCTTATTGGAGTGCATTTTTAGCAATCGCCCTACGCGCTCTTTCTTACCTTTTGTAGAGTTAAGCACATAGCTTCCTGATTCAAGGCTTCCGCGATACACACGCACGAAAGTTAATTGCCCCACAAATGGGTCAGTCATAATCTTAAATGCCAACCCTGCAAACTCACCATCATCAGTGGATTTAACGCTCATTTCTTTTTCTTCATCTTTGGCATCAACCCCACGAATATCAGCCACTTCAGTTGGTGCTGGAAGATAGTCAATAACTGCATCTAGCAAAGTTTGAACGCCTTTGTTTTTAAAGCTAGAACCACAAAACATAGGGATAATTTCCATTGCCAAGCAGCCTTTTTTGATAGCCGCTTTAATTTCTTCAACACTCAATTCCTCGCCGCCAAGGTATTTTTCCATCAAAACTTCATCTTGCTCTGCAGCAAACTCCACCATTTTTTCGCGATATTCATTCGCCTTTTCTACTAAATCCGCTGGAATCTCTTCAATATCATATTTTGCACCCATTGATTCATCATTCCAGACGATAGCTTTCATTTGAATGAGATCCACAACCCCCTTAAAAGTATCCTCCGCACCAATTGGAATCACAAGTGGCACAGGTCGCGCTTTCAATCGTGTGGCAATTTGCGATTCTACATTATAGAAATTTGCCCCGATTCTATCCATTTTATTAACAAAAACAATTCTTGGAACGCCATATTTGTTAGCTTGTCTCCACACAGTTTCGCTTTGAGGCTGCACACCACCCACAGAGCAGAACACGGCAACTGCACCATCTAAAACACGCATGGATCTTTCTACTTCAATCGTAAAATCCACGTGTCCGGGAGTATCAATAAGATTAATTTGATGGTCTTTCCAAAAGCAGGTTGTTGCTGCAGAAGTAATCGTAATCCCTCTTTCTTTCTCCTGCTCCATCCAGTCCATTGTCGCAGCACCATCATGCACCTCACCGATTTTATGGCTCACTCCAGTATAAAACAAAATCCTTTCTGAAGTTGTTGTTTTACCTGCGTCAATGTGGGCTGCAATACCAATATTTCTGATTCTATTTAATGGGGTTTTTCTTGCCATTTTATAATCCTTTGGGAATGTATTTTCTAAAGAAATTGCAGAAAATTTCAGAAGGAAGATTCCTTCTAAAATATTAAACTACCAGCGATAATGCGCAAAAGCCTTGTTGGCTTCTGCCATTTTATGGACATCTTCTTTTTTCTTAAATGCCGCACCTCTTTCATTAGCAGCATCAATGAGTTCATTAGCTAAACGCTCAATCATTGTTCTTTCATTTCTTTTGCGTGCAGAATCAAGCAACCATCGAATCGACAAAGACTGCTGTCTTGCAGGGCGCACTTCTACAGGCACTTGGTAAGTAGCACCACCCACACGGCGACTTCTTACTTCCACTAGAGGCTTTACTTTTTCTAATGCCTTTTGAAAAGTCTCAATTCCCTTTTCTTTAGTTTTTTCTTCGATTTTATCAAAAGTTGCGTAAATAATTTTCTCTGCAACACTTTTTTTGCCATCATACATCATTTTATTGATAAATTTTGTTACCACAGTATTGTTATAAATTGGGTCGCCCAAAACCTCTCTTTGGGGTGCTTTTCTTCTTCTCATTTTCTACCTCACTTTATTTTTTAGAATCACCAGACTTGGCTTTTTTAGCACCATACTTACTGCGCGAAACAGTTCGCTTTGCCACCCCTGCAGTATCCAATGCACCACGGATAATATGATACTTCACACCCGGTAAGTCTTTTACCCTTCCACCACGAATTAGCACGATAGAGTGTTCTTGTAGATTATGCCCTTCACCGGGAATATAGCTAATCACTTCAAAACCACTTGTTAATCTGACTTTTGCTACTTTTCTTAAAGCTGAGTTAGGTTTTTTAGGTGTTGTGGTATAAACCCTTGTGCAAACTCCTCTCCTTTGGGGACAAACCACCAAAGCTGGAGACTTTGATTTCTTAATCACCTTTTTTCGTTCTTTTCTAATCAACTGGTTAATAGTTGGCACTTTGCATTCCTTCTTAAATAAAAAATTTCAATAGACAAAATGAAGCGGATTATATTTAAATCACACTTTACTTTCGCTTAAATTAAGGTTGCAATAACCTTAATTCTCCTTAATCTTTACCTTTTTACTTTTGTAGATTCCCGTCCCAACAGGTATCATACGCCCTAGCACGATATTTTCTTTCAAATCCTCTAAATGATCAATTTTAGCAGCAATACTCGCTTCGGTTAAGACTTTGGTTGTTTCTTGGAAAGAAGCTGCTGAAATCACCGAATCACTTCCAATAGCCGCTCTTGTGATTCCAAGTAGCACTGGCTCTGCGGTTGCTGGGATTCCACCCATTTTGATGATTCGGGCGTTTTCTTCTCTAAAATGCCGTTTGCTAACCAAATCGCCCTCAATAAACTTCGTATTCCCACTATCATAGATTCGCACCTGCCTTAGCATTTGTGAGACAATAATCTCAATATGCTTATCAGCGATACTCACCCCTTGGCGGCGATACACTTGCTGCACCTCACTTACAATATATTTATACAAATCTTTCTCCCCACCAATTCGCAAAATATCTTGACTTGCAACCACACCATCAGTCATCGCCTCGCCCGCATGGACAAACTCCCCATCATGGACCAAAATCTGTTTGGATTTATCAATGAGATACTCCACCACTCTGCCATCATTAGCTGTAATGATGACTCTCTCTTTACCTCGAATAGACTTCCCAAAACTCACAATTCCATCAATCTCTGCTAGAATAGCCGGATCTTTTGGCTTTCTTGCTTCAAAGAGCTCAGAAACTCTCGGAAGACCTCCGGTAATATCTTTTGACTTCACCAAAGCCTTTGGTGTTTTAGCTAGAATATCTGCCATTTCTACCTTTACCCCATCAGCTACAAAAATCGCCGTTTTAGGATCCAGCGAGTAGCGAATCAACCCACCTTTTGCCGTTGATAACACTAAAGTTGGCTTATACGCACTTGAAATGTATTCATTCACCACTAGTCTTGTTTGCCCTGTTAGCTCATCAGTCTGCTCTGATACTGTAAGCCCGGGGATAATATCCTCAAACTTAATCGTTCCTGCTTCCTCTGAAATAATCGGATTAGAATAAGGATCCCAATCTGCAATCACCACTTGTTCATCGCTCTCTGGACTCGCAATCAAAGTGTTTTTACTTACTTTTTGATTGTCTTCTATTTCAATAATCGAATCCCTTGCAATATAATGCCGTGCTGCTTCTTGGTCATACTCATCAGCAATCACAGCAAACACACCTTTTTCAGTGATTTTTTCTCCTTTTTTCAATGCCCTATAACGTTTCAAGTGGTCGCCTTGCAAGTAATAATACTTTACAATCCCTTCTTCTTTAGCATAGATTTTTTGGGTGATTGGCGCATTATCCTCAACTTTAAGCTCACTAGCATAAGCGATTCGATTTGGGATATTCCAGCTATCTTTGATAATATCTACAATACTTCCCTCATCTCTCACATAATGCCCACTTGGATAAGGGATATAGAATTTCCCCTCGATTTTTCCTGTCACCCATGCCAGCTCATTTGGCTTTGCCACATCACTTTTGCGGAGAGTGAATTTTGCGGTTTCTTTTTTACCCACAACAGAAACAATCACTTCATCATGCACGACATCAACTTTCAGCTCTCCTTCAAATGGCGCTTTGATTTTTGGCTCCACCAACAAAATCGCTGCATTTCTTCGGTTAGAAATGATTCTTTTGCCTTCCCTATTTTTGTAAGTTTTGACATTATAATAGCGGATAAATCCTTCTTTTTCAGCAATGACTTGACGTTCCTCTTGGCTTCTACTTGCTGTCCCACCAATATGGAATGTTCTTAGTGTCAGCTGCGTTCCGGGCTCACCAATAGATTGTGCTGCGACAACCCCCACAGCTTCACCCATTTTAGAGATTCTTGATTCACCCAAATTTAGCCCATAGCATTTAGCACACACGCCCTTTTCAGCCTTGCAAGTTACCGGTGTGCGGATAATCACAGATTTCACTCCAGCTTCTTTAACTTTTCTTGCTTTTTCCTCATCAATGAGTGTCCCCTCGCTAATAAGCACTTCATTAGTAATTGGGTCGATGATATTCTCAGCAATCACG
>CALVAF010000191.1 GCA_944325475.1 uncultured Helicobacter sp. | reverse complement strand
GATAAGCAATCACAATCCCAATCAAAAAACAAGCCAAAGCCACGATTCCAACAGCTTTAATCAGAGATTCTTGCACGCAATACAAAGTCGCTTTTAAGCGGATATTTTTAGGCGCAAAAAGGCTCATAAGCCAAGTATAAAGAATCTCTCCAAAAAACCCAAGCAAAATAATAGAGACTTTAGAAAAATTCTTGATGATTTGCAGACTATCCCAATGAAGTTTGATGAAATTTTGCGTGAGATTCTGCTTTGGAAGCGTTTTTTTAATCGCAAGAATCTCAAAAATCTGCTGACTTTTGGGGTTGTACTTTAAAGCATTTTCTAAAAAGGCATTGCGTGATTCTAAATCACAAATCCACCGCAATAAAATTTCCCCGCCACAAAAATCCAAATCAAAATTTTCTGCCAAAATAAGTTTAATCTTAACATGAGTTAATTTGATAGCATTAAGCTTTGAAAGCAACAATTTTGGGATTTTATAATCCCAAAGCCCCCCAAGTTTTAGTGTATAAATTCCAGCTTGGGATTCTGTGATTTCTAAGGTTGGCGTCATTGCATCTCATAAATGAAAGGGACACCCTTAATCGCTCCGCTTTCAAAAATTTTCTCTGTGTTTTTAGTGATTTGCGAATAATCCGTCTTTTGCTCTTTAGCACCCAAAGTTATATCTTTAAAATACTTCTCTAAAATCGCCACTTTGCCCTTTGTATCCTCATCTTTTAGTTTAGCAGTCTCTTTCATGATAAGCTGTGCTTTGATAAAGGCTTCTTTTTCATGGACTGGGGCAAAAATAATTTTAAGATCAGATTCTTCTAAATCTTTGTTAATATTCCTCAAATGTTCCCTACAATAAGGACAATCAGGGTCTGAAACCACAATTTTAGTAGGCAGATTCTTACCAGCCCCTTTTAAATACACAAAATCACTCTCTTTAAAGCTTCCAAAAAGCTCTTTTAAAACCTTAGAATCCCTTGCTTGTTTTTCCTTTTGCGCTTTGCTTAAAGCCTCATTTATCATTTGCGTATCCACATTGCTAAGCTTTAAAACATTGCTTAAGCCAATGAAATATTCCCCCTCTTTGCTAACAATTGCTGGGAAAATATCCCCACCTTTTGTTTTGCCTACGACAAAAAACGTCAAAGGAAAGCTTACCAGCTCCTTTTTAAATTCCACTTCTACATCCACATCCACCATATCTTTGATGCTTTTTTTGAAATTCTCCTCAAAACTAGCACTTAGAAAAGTTAAGCTACAAGCTATAATTGCAATGATTTTTTTCATCAAACGTCCTTTATTTTTTATGCCATTATACAAACAAATTCCAAAAAATCCACTAAAAGTTTAATACCTCTTAATCTGCATTGGCAATTCCCAAAGTGGCAAAAAGATTCCAAGTGCCAACCACAGCACCAAAACCCCCAAAACAAGCACCACCAAAGGCTCCATCATCGCCAATAATCTCTCGCTTTTATCCTGCAACTCCTCTTGGTGTAAGCCCAAAATCATCTCTAATGATTCCAAAAACCCCTCTTGGTCTTTGGCACTATGCAACAGCTGCAAACTCAAAGAATCCCAAACCCCGCTACCCTCAAAACTATCCGCTATCAAAACCCCTCGCATAAGGCTTGGATAAATCCCCTCTAACTTCTCTTTAAGATAAGCATTACTCAAAGGTTTTATTGCAATTTCAAAGACTTCTTTTAGCTCCAAATGGCTTTTATAAAGCCAATAAAAACACAGCAAAAACTGCGAGGTTTGGTAAAAATACAGAACCCTTCCTAAAAATGGAATCTTTAAAAATACACTTGAAATTTTGACTTGCAATTTTTGATTAGCACAATATAGTTTCCACAAAAGCCACATTCCAAATCCCAAAACCACCAAAATCAAAACCCCATAATCCAGCACCAAAACCCGCATAAAAAGCAAACTGCGACTAGCTAGAGGTAGGCTAGAATCAAAACTTGCAAACAAACTCTCAAACTGCGGCAACACAAAAAGTGTGATTCCTAAAAACACAAAAACCATCACACTAACCACAAAAAGTGGATAAAGCAGAATCTTTTTTAAAATCTTTTGAGTTTTTTGCTGATTCTTTAGCTCTAGCACGACAAATTCTACAGCTTCAGCAAGTCTGCCGCTTTTTTGCCCAATCCCAATCATGGCGCAAATAAACTCTGAAAATCCCGCTTCCCCAAAGCAAAGCGATAATTCCTTGCCTTGATAAAGCGCATTAGAAACCTGCAAAAACTGCTTCTTTAAATAACCATTCTTCGTGTGTTTGCAAATTCCCTCTAAGACTTCTTTAAGCGGAACATTCGCCCTTAAACCAAGCTTTAACTGATAAAAAGCACCCAAAATTTCTTTTGCATTAGGTTTTTGGAAGTTTAATCGTCCCCAAAAACCCTCTTTATAACTCACTTCCAAAACAAAAATTTTCTTTTTTTGCAGAGATTCTTCTAGCTCTTTTTGACTTCTAGCATGGAATTTCTGCAGATAAATCTTCCCTGCCTTTTTATATTTGACTAGAAAAACCGCCATTATTTGACTACCTTATACACTTCTTTTAAGTCTGTAATTCCGCTTCTAGCCTTGTTTAACGCCTTTTGCTCTAGGGTAAAATCGGGTGTTTTAGCAAGGATTTTTTGCAAAATCTCTGTTTTAGTGATTTTTTGGGAAATAAAATCCTCCAAATCCTTATCCATACACACAATCTCTGCTATTACCTCACGCCCACTATAGCCCGTATGGTTACACATTTCACAGCCTTTAGAGACAAACCCTTCTTCCTTAGATTCCCTGCAATAAATGCAAAGTTTCCGCAAAAGCCTCTGGGCGATGATTCCACTCAAAGATTGGGTAATAAAATGGGGCTCTAGCCCCATATCAAGCAGCCGCACAATCGTATCAAGCGAATCATTAGTATGCAAAGTCGCAAAGACTAAATGCCCCGTAAATGCCGCTTCAATGGCAATCTGCAAAGTCTCTTTATCCCGAACTTCCCCTAGAATAATCACATCAGGATCCTGCCTTAAAACATTTCTCAAAACCGATGCAAAGCCAATCTTATGCCCCATTGCCACTTGCGAAATATGTCTTAAGCGGTATTCCACCGGATCTTCTAATGTAATAATTTTAAGATTCCTCTCTTTTAGAATATTCAAAATCCCATACATTGTCGTGCTTTTACCACTTCCAGTTGGTCCAGTGATAAAAACCAAACCATAAGGGAGATTAAAAAGCTTTGCAATCCTCTCTAGCTCACTTGGTAAAAACCCTAGCAATTCTAGGGGCATTAGCGTCTTTTGTTTATCCAAAATCCGAAGCACAATTGATTCTCCCTCCACCAAAGGCAATGTAGAAACTCGAAAATCAAAATCCCTCAAACTCTTATCTTTTAACTCTAATTTTAGCGAAAATCTCCCATCTTGTGGGATTTTAGCCTCTGTGATATTCAGATGAGAAAGTAGCTTAATGCACGAGCTTAGCGGGCTTAAAAGCCATGATTCTAAGCTCAAATATTCCACCAAAACTCCATCGATTCTAAAGCGAATCCGCAAATGCTCAAAATCCCTTTCCAAATGCACATCACTTGCCCCCCTATAAACCGCCTCTTGCAAAACAAACTTCACAAGATCCAAAACACTGGAATGCTCATCCCTAAAATCTCTTGAATCTTTTGCAATTTCACTTGGAATTAACCCCAAAAGATTCCACAATCGCTCTTCCCTTGTCAGCCAAAAAATCGCCTCTTTAAAATCGCTATTTTGAATCAGTCCAAATTCCACAGCAAAATCTGCAAACAGCATTTTCAAGGTCTCTTGGTGGGATTTGTCAAAAGGATTTTTCAAAGCCACAAACAAAACATTCCCCTTCTGTTCCATAACAATCGCCCCAAAATACCTCATCTGCTCTAAACTTAGGCAAAATGCCTTTTCTTTGTTAATCGCCCCAAGACTAAAAAGCCTCCAGCCAAGCTCTCGAGCTAGCCGCTCAAAAACCTCCCTTTCCTCACTCAAAGAAAGGGAATCCAAATTTTTTCCAAAACTCTCGCTATTCCCAAAATTTTTGTCCGCTTTAAAAATCTTGCTTTCTCTAAGAATCTCATCACTCCCAAAGCTCTCATTTTCCCCAAAAATGTCTTTCAAATCCTATCCCCTTGCATTTTTTCTAAGAGCATCCAAAGATTCTCATTATAATGAGTCTGCAAAAAAGCCTCCAAAACCTTGATAGCCTCCGCCTTTTTGCCCTCCAAATACAAACTCCTTGCAAACACTTCCCAGCTCTCCAAATTCTGCGGATTCTCTTGATTTGCCCTAAGTGCTAGAGTTTTAGCCATCTTGTAATCCGCTCTTGCTAAAAACTCTCTTGCTTGTTTTAAAGAATCCTCTTTGGGTGTTTTTTCATAGCTTGTTAGTGTGATTTTGGGGGTAGATTTTTGGGGATTTTTAGAGGTTTTGGGAGGTGATTGCAATGTGGGTTTGGGATAAGAGCTTTGAGATTCTAGGGACAATGGAATCTCTTTTTTAGGCGCCAATGCTAGATACTCTGCAAACACCCAACCACTAGGCGTTTGCAAGAATCCATTTTGCATTTTAGAATATTCACAGATTCTAGTATTTTGGGCTAATTTGCCTTGAATCTTTGAATCCACACTTGGCAATTCTCTCAAATTTAGCCCTCTAGGTTGCACATAAAAACAAGGTTTTGAGGTGGGTTTTGATTCCACATCGCCCCTTTCTACGGCTAAAAAGACCAAGATTCCACCCATAACCACACAAAATAAAGCAAATCTTATCATTCCTCCTCCTTTATTAGCTCATATCCAAGCGATTCTAAGCTCACACTTTCTTGGGCTTGAATGATTTTTGGCTCGATGATAAAGACAATCTCCTCAATACTTTCAATATCTTGTGAATACGAAAAAAGCGGCTTAATTATTGGAATACTCCCTAAAATAGGGATTTTATTTTCCTCTCTTGTGATGTTTTTTGAAATCAATCCACCCAAAACCACCTTTTGATTGTTTTTCACACTCACCATTGAAGAGAGTTGATTGGTCGTAAGATTTGGCGGCGTTTCAAAAGCTGTGCTTGGAATCTCGGTGCGTTTTTCTTTAGTTTTGGTGATAGAAGGATTAATTTTTAGCATAATCTCTTCCCCAAAAACTAGAGGAGTAATATCTAACAAAACCCCCGCAAAAAGGCTTGGGTATTCCTTATCAGTGTTGGTTAGTGTGGTTTGTGCATTAATATTTTGATAAATCGAGCTCTTTTGATAGCGCAAAATATCCCCCACACTAATCATCGCAGGCTGATTATTCAATGTCAAAACTTTGGGGTTAGAAATCGATTGCACCTTGCCATAGGTTTTTAGAAATTCCACAATGCGATTGAGACTTAAGCCTTGTGAGAAAATATTAATCCCATAGTATAGCTTGCTTGCACTATTTTGCCCTGCGATATTCACTCCACTCACATTTCCAGCCTGCCCCTCTGTGCCAAAATTCGCCCCTTCTTTAGAGCTTGGAATCATCACATTTTGCAGGTTATACAATGCATCCCAATTAATACCTGTTGTGTTAGTATTATTGTGCAAAACGCTTAAAATATGCACATCAATCAAAACCTGCTTTTGTAGCCTCTCATGCAAACTTTGGATATAAGATTCCACCCTCTCTAGTTCCTTTTTGCTCCCCCTTATGCTAATTAGCCCCGCTCCCTTATTGAGCACCACTCTAAAATCACTCTCTTTCTCCCCCAAAATGCCTAAAATCTCCCCTTTAATCGTTTCCCAAAAATTAAAGCCATCTTCGCTTGTGATGTTGATTCCAGATTTGCTCTTTACTTCAGAATCTGCCATGCTGCTATAATAAAAATTCCTAGAAAAATTATCCTCATTGTTAATCGAAACTGAAGTATTGCTAACCCCCACTCGATTGGTGCTAAGATAATTAATTTTAAAAGTTTTTATCTCTTGGCTTTTAAGCAGCAAAATATCATCTTTGTAAGTGTGGTGCAAATTGGCTTGAGAAAATAGCAAATCAAAGACAAAATCCAAATCTTTTCCCTTAAAATTAACCATTGTTAATTCCTTATCCAAATGTGATTTCACCGCTTCATCACCAAACACTATACTAAAAGAACATTCGCTTGCAAACTCCCCTAAAACCTCATAAATTTTCACTCCAAAATCCTGCAATTCTAAATCAAAAACGCGATTTTCACACGCCTGTAAAATGCCAAAACCCATTCCCAAAAAACAAAAAATTATTTTTAAAAAATTCATAAAAATTTCCCTTTTTTAACCAAGCAAATTTCCTTCAAATCTCCCTCTTTAGCTTCTCTTAAAATGACACAATTTTTACCAATTTTATCCACGATAAACCCCTCAAATTCTTCTGCAACCCTTAGCCATTTTCCATTCAAATTAACTTTATTTTGCATAATTCCTAGAATCTTAAACTCCCCATCCTCATAAAAAAAGGGATCATAGCCCAAAACCAAATTCTCAAACAGCAAGATTCCAAACAACAATCCTTTAAACAATCTCACAACCCTCCTTTTTTCATATCCCTACAACGGCTCTTCTTTAATGGTTTTTAAATCTACAAAAAATTCTAGCTTCCTTTGAATTGGATACACAGAAAAGCTTTCTACTTGCAGAGTTTGGAGATTTTCTAATCTCCTTAAAAATCTAAAAACATTCATAAAGTCCCCACTTCCAGAGATGGCTATTCCACCTTTTTGGTGCGTGATAAAAAATGATTCCAAACCCTCTGCTAAATTCTTTAAAATAAAAAAGTTTTTGAGCTCCTCTTGCAATGCTTCTTTTTGCTGATTTTGTGTTTCAATTAACCTCTCTAGCTCCGCAATCTTGCCCTTTAAATCTTGATTGCTTAGGGGTAAAATTTCCTTTTGTTCTTGCAAGCTTAAAAGTTCGTGATACATCATTTGCGTCCTTACCTTTGCTTGATTAAGAAATTCTTCAGCATTTCTGGAAGTCGCTACAAACACACCCCCAAAGCCACCCACAAAAGCAAGAATTGCAACTAAAATCCTCTCTCTCAAGCTCCTTGCTAACAAAAGCTCCTCAATTCTCTTAATCACATCCTAATCCTCACAAAATAAAATCCTCCAACTTCCTCTAAAGCTTCCAAATTCACTAAGTTTTTTTGCTGCAAAACCTCCAAAAATCCAATCACATTCGCCCCCGCAAACAAAATCTCAAACACATCTCTTTGTGCGTGAAAATAGGCGATTTTTACTTGTTGTGATTTTAAAAAGGAATGGATTGTGTCAAAAAACTGCGTAATTTTGGGATTTGTGTGCAGGAATTTTTGCAAAAATTCCTGATTTTCACTAAAGGTTTGCTCCAAATTTTGGTATTTTTCCTGCAGCACAACACCCTCTTTTTGTGCAGCAGTGTAGCTTTGCATTTGGAGCTGCAGGGCTTTGTTTTGTGCCTCTATTTGTAATTTCAAAGTCTCATGAGTCTGCCACTCTAAAAGCACCAAAACCCATAAAATTAAAGGATATAAAAGCCCACAAACCGCACCAGCCACGCCACAAAATAGAATCTTCCCAATATTTCGTCGCCATAGCGGAATGGCTTTTTCTAAAGGATTAAAATTCCATGATTCTTCTAAACGCAAATCCTCTAACTTTGGACTTAGAATCTGCCAATCAATACCACTTTCTTGAAGAGAAAATTCCTCGTAATTTTGCTGATTTTGTCCTTGATTCCACTCCCGCATATCCCAAAAGCAAAAACTTGCCTCCAGATAGCTTTGGTGCATTTCTTGAGATTTCTTGAATGCTTCTTGTGCGTTTTTAAAACTTTGCAAAAAAGTAATCTGTCCTTGAAAATACCCAACAAGCACAATCTCTAACCCCTCACAAAAATAAACCATCAAGAAAAACTGCCGCTTTTTACGCAAAAATTGCCATGCTAAAAAAGCCGGGTGGGTCAAAAACTCTGCACAATCTCTAACCCCCTCAATCAAGACTTCTTTATTTATAAGCAGACAATAAAAATACCCACTCTGCTCATCATGAAAATAACGCAAAAAATATTCACAATCATGCTTCAAATTCAAAATCTTGCAAACTTTGCCTTCCAAAAAGTCATGGAGATTCTCCATATCATATTCTCTTGCCAACAGCGGATAAAAAACAATGGCTTTACTAGGAAAAAACCGCATGATTTTTCTCATTTTCTTGATTTTATTTTTTGTTTTATGCAATAATACTTAGTAAAACTTTATAAATATATTTAACTTTTTTTGAATTTTAAAAGGCAAAAATGTCAAAAAAGGCTTTTAGTTTGCTAGAAATCATTCTTTTTCTCTCTGTTTTAAGCATTCTCATAATCGCCCTACTACAAAGCGTTTCTTTGAAAAACTCCCTAGCTCACAACCAAGCTTTCTCGCTCCAAAAAGTTACTTTTTGTGACACCATTAGCACCTTCTGTGTTTTCCACTCCAAAATTCAAGAATCATTTTATTTTTATGAAGTCAATGCCACAAAATGAAAAATGCCTTTAGTCTCATTGAAATGCTCATTTCGCTTGGAATCTTAGGAATCATTGCAATTTTAAGCGCCCCTTTAATACTCAAAACCTACGAACTCCACACCCTCTCTAAACAAAAGCTAAACTTAGAGCTCCAAGCCCACAACGCCCTTTTGCAAATCAAAAAAATCCTACAAGATTCAATCCAACCAAGCCTCCAAATAATCCCCAAAGAAACACTGGGACAAGCCCCCATTAACCTCAAAAACAAAAGTTTGCTTTTTTACCCAAAAACCCAAGAATCACTTCTTATTAAGGATTACAGCCTGCCTTGTTTGCATGGCATTTTTGACCCCAAAAGCTTCCGCATTGATTCGACTTTGCACCTCAACTTCCTGCCAATCAAAGCTAATTTTACAAACACTCTAAACCAAAACTGCAAAATTTACAAGACTGCAAATACCAAGCTGCATGTCCTTTTTATCCCACAAAACTTCATCGCCCCAGAGGATTTCTACACCCCAAACTACACCGCAAAAATCCTAAGCCTCAATGCCACTTCACTCCAAAGCACAATTCCAAAATTCCTAGAATCCAAACCACAAAATGTTACTTTATTGCCTAAAGTTTATTTTCTTAACACACCTTACATCCTCAATCTTAACGACAAAATCACTTTAGAAAAAGAGGGCAAAACCTACATTCTTTTTGAGAATCTTGAATCTTTTTTTCTCTCCACAAACGATTTTGGAATCCTCCTAAAACTCTGTGCCAAAGGCGAAGATAGCCAAAAAATCTGCCTTGAAGATTTTATTATTAAAGAGGCTTTGTGAGAGCATTTGTGTTGCTTCCACTTATTGTTTTTATAATTTTAGGGGCGATGATTCTATGGATTTCACTCAAACAAGAATCCCTACAACAAGACTTACAAGCCCAACATACAGAGACCAAAAAACTTGCCTTGCACCTGATTTCTTTTCAAGAGATTCTAAAACGCAAGATTCAAGACAAAAGCCTTATAAGCTCTGATTTTATGGAATTTTCAATGACGATTGAAGGATTTAACTACCAAGCCATTATCAAAAAATTTGATTCTAATCTAGAGAAAAACTCCTTTTATTTTGTGGATATTTTTGGGTATTGTTCCAGTTCTCTACAACCTTGCTCAATACGCAGGGATTTTATTTTACATTTAGACACTTTTTAATAAAGTTAGCTGACTAGAGAATTAAATCATAAATCTTTTAGACAAGGAGTTTTTATGAAATGGACGAAATTTGACACGCGTTGGATGCCTTCACTTTTTGGAACAGCAGTTGGAGCAGGAATTTTGTTTTTGCCCATTAGAGCAGGGACGGGGGGATTTTGGCCTGTTGTTGTAATGACAATTTTAATTTTCCCTATGGTGTGGCTTTCTCACAGAGCCTTAAGCTGCTTTGTCAATGAATCCCAAAGCATTAAACACGACATTACTCACGCAGCTGAAGAGTATTGGGGTAGAAATACAAGCTTTTTTATCACCATTTTGTATTTCTTTGCAATCTATCCAATCTGTCTAGCTTATGGTGTTGGCATTACTAACACTTTTGCAAGCTTTTTTATCAATCAACTGCAACTAACTAGCCTTTATGATTCGCAAACTATGCAGCTTTATCCAAGTGTTAGAGCGATTTTGGCTTTTGTTTTGGTAAGTGCGATGATGTCTATTATGCTTATCACAGAAGAAACGATTACCAAAGCCTGTAACATTTTAGTCTAACCACTTTGCTTAGTGCTTTTTGCTTTTTCTTTTTATCTCATTCCACATTGGAAGCTAGAAATTATCCAAACCGCACCGAGTGCAAAAGATTTCATTGAAGTTGTTTGGCTAACTTTGCCTGTGCTTGTTTTTTCTTTTAATCACTCTCCAGCAATTTCTACTTTTACTTTAAGTGTGCGTAGAGAATATGGGGAAGCCTCTAGCCAAAAGGCAAATCAAATTCTTTTTAGAACCGCTGTTATGCTTCTAA
>CALVAF010000190.1 GCA_944325475.1 uncultured Helicobacter sp. | reverse complement strand
TAAAGTATAGGGTAGTAGATTTTCGCCATAGCCAAGATGATTTAGGGCTTGTTGTAATCCCCATTGTGCTTGTGTCGAATCAACTTTTGGATTTTTTTCAAAAGGGGCAAAAAAATGCTGCAAATATTCTTGCTTTAAGGCTTGTGTGTGTGGAGAATCAAAAGGGTTTTTGGGAATGTAGGCTTGTAAGTCTTGTATAGGGAGATTTACAAGCGGTAATGCAGTGGATTTGGGATGATTAAATATGGGTTGGGAAGCACACCCATAAAGCGAAATTAAATAAAAGATAAAAGCAGAAGCAAAGACAAGGAATCTCACCATTGAAATGCCTCATATTCTTCTTGCTTAAATCCAACAATAACCTTGCCATTAGCCTCAATTACAGGGCGTTTGATGAGATTAGGTTCTTTAATGAGATAGTCTTTGATTTCCTCACTATTGAGATTTTTATCTTTTAAACCAAGCTTTTTGTAAGTCATGCCTTTGGTGTTAAAAAGCGCTTCAAGTGGGATATTTTGAAGCCAAGATTTGAGATTTTGCTGACTTGGTGGAGTTTTTTTAAAATCGATAAATTCGTATGTGATTTTATTTTTCTCTAAGAAATTGAGGGCTTTTTTGACGCTACCGCAGTTTTTGATTCCATAAATTCTTACCATTAAAAAATCCTTGTAATAAAAATATAAAAAATGATTCCTGCAAATATGCTAAAAACGGAATTTTTAAACCATAAAAAACACAAAATTGCCACAAAAATTCCGCTAATTTCATAGATTCCATAAGTCTCACTCCAAGGGGTTCCAAGTAAGCTAAAAAACACTAAAAGCGTCATAATAAGAAGCGGCATAGTCTCTTGTAAATATTTTAAGAGCTTGTTATCTGCAACATTTCTAAAAACAAAAAAAGGCAAAAGCCGTGTGAGCGCTGTGCCAATAGAAGCGACAAGAATCGCACCGATGAGATAAAAAGTGTCAAAATTATCTGACATTTTCTATCCATTTTCTGCTAAAGAGCAAAAGGAAGATTCCACAAAAAATGCTAAGAAGCAAAAAATACTCACTAGGAAAAACAGCTAAACCTACAATGCCTAGAAATAAGCCAATATAAAAAGGCTTTTTGCTAGAAGAGTTTTGAAGAAGTGAGAGCGTTAAAACGCTAAAAAGCGCTGTTAGCATAAACTCTACTCCATCAGGCTTAAACCCTAAAGTGTTACCCAAAAAGATTCCAATTCCGCTACCTATTATCCAATAGCAGTGATTAAAAAGAGTAATGTAAAAATAGTTTTTTTCTAGTTCTTTTTGTGAGAGATTAAGGGAGGCTTTGCTGGCTTTTAAAACGGCGAAAGTTTCATCGGTTAATCCAAAGAGAATGTAATATTTAGTAATCCCAAATTTCTTAATCTCATCAGTAATGGCTAGAGAGTAGAAAATATGGCGGATATTAAGCAAAAAAGACGCAATGGCAATCTCTAAAAATCCTGTGTAAGAGGCGATGAGAGAGACGAGCAAAAACTGCCCCGCACCCGTAAAAATTAAAATAGAAATGAGAATCCCATAATACCAATTAAGTGAAAGTTCTTTGGAAAATAAAATCCCAAAAGCCATTCCAAGTGGCAAATATCCCATCAAAACCGGTAGCGATTGGATAAAACTTCGAGTAAGCACCGCTAATCCTTGAAAGTTTTTAAAAAAGCATAATTATAACAAAAATGAGAAATAAAGTTTGATAAGCAAGGATAATTTTTACGAGGTTTGTGTGCTTAAAGTAAAATTTAAGAATTGAAAAAGTTTTGAAAATAGAGTAAAATGCGCTTTTTGGAGAAAAAATGAAAAAAAATAAATTTGGGATTTTATTAGCAGCGACTCGAGATTCAAGCTTCACTTTGGGGACAATGATTGTTAATATCAAAGATAAAATGGGGGATTTTGTAGATATTTTTTATATTATTCACGATGGATTTAGCTTAGAAGATATGGAAGCAATGAAAAGGCTTTCTAAAAATAGCGAGATTGTTTTTTCCGAATTTACACAAGAGACTTTTATAGAGAATTTTAGGAAGTTTGGAGGCAATCCTTTAAAATTTAATTTTTCTAGTGGCTTTTTGGGGCGTTGGACACACATGGTGTATGCTTGTTTTGAGGTGTTTAAATTTTTGGAAGAATGCGAAAGTATTTTGTATTTGGATTTTGATATTTTAATACTGAAGGGAATGGAACATTTAACAAAATTAAAAGAGCAAGGAATTAGTATTGCTGCTGAAAGGGGTAAGAAACGCTTAAATGAAGTGTATCCTCATTATAATGGAGAGTTTGCAAATAATCCAATCTATCGTTCTGGAAGTGTTTTGGTGAATGATACAATTTTGGATTCTAAGGAATGCTATGCTTTTGTGTATCAAAAAAGTGCAGATGTAGCTTATGGGCTAAATGATCAAGGCATTTTATCTTTGCTAATTTATGAAAAAAATCTAAAAACACAAAATCTTGGGAAAGAATATGTAGGCAGTGTGCATTGGATAAGCAATGATGAAGTGTATTTTATCCATGCTTATGGAAGAGATAATCGCTTTTGGAATAATCGCCTTTGTCATCAAATTTGGAGAGAGTGGGAAGAGTATTATAATGTTTGGCTAAAAGCTGGTGGTTCTTCATATAAGGGTGGATTTGTGGCAAATACGACTTATGGCTATGAAAGGGTGCGGTTTCATTTGACTTATAAAATTGGATATGCAGTCATCGAGATTCAAAGGAATCTTAAAAGCAAATGGGAGTATTTGAAGCTGCCTTTAATAATAATAAAAATTACCCTCAAACATAAAAGGAAGCTTAGAGAGTATTATAAAAAGATTCAAGAATTTCCGCATTTGAAATTACCTCCCCTTAGTGCCTATGATGATAATCAGATTTTGCAAGAAAAGCAAAGTATTCCTTATAGGCTTGGGGAGGCGATATTGGAGTTTTATAGGGAGTGGTGGAAATTTG
>CALVAF010000189.1 GCA_944325475.1 uncultured Helicobacter sp. | reverse complement strand
GTTTTTAGTTTTTTTGTTTTGTATTTTTGGTTTTTTTTTTTGGAGTGGGAAGTTTTTTTTTGGATTCCTTTTAGATGGATTTGCTTTTTAGGCTTGTTTTTGGTGAGAATCCCCTTAAATATTCTTTTCAATACTTTTTATTTTTGTGCCTTTTAGTGTTTGTTGGGCTTGATGTCTTATTAATATTTAAAGATTTTGTGTTTAGGGAGAGTTTGTATATCATTGCAAGTGTGGGTTTGAGTGTGGCATTTTTTGAATTTAAAATTTGTCCTTTCATAGTGGTCTTTTGCTTTTCTTGTGACTGCCTTTATGCTTTGCTCTATCTTTATAGCTTTGAGTGGTTTGGTGTTTTAGGTGGATTTATGCTTGGATTGTTTGATTTATGGGATTTAGAGCTTTAATTATCATTAAAAATCGTGAGATTTGCATGATGAAAAGTGATTGTGGTTAAGTTAGCTGAAGTTTTGTAATTCTTGTATTTTTGGCAGAAATTGATAATTTTTGGGGTTGATTTAACGCATCTTTAGCGCAAAAAAAGTAAAATTCCTCTAGATTTTAATGAAGGAATATCATGAAAACTTTGGCAGTGATTGGGCTTGGCTATGTGGGATTGCCCCTAGCGGTGGAATTTGGAAAAAAATACAAAGTGATTGGATTTGATATTTATCAAAAGCGTATTGATGAGTTAAAAGAGGGCTATGATAGGACATTGGAGGTAGAAAAAGAGGAGTTGCGAAGTGCTAAAAAACTAAGCTATACCACAAATTTGGAGGATTTAAAGGAAGCACAAATTTATATTGTAACCGTGCCAACACCCATTGATTCTTATAATAAGCCGGATTTAACGCCTCTTCTTAAGGCTTCAAGCAGTGTGGGGAAGGTGCTTAAAAAGGGTGATATTGTGATTTATGAAAGCACGGTTTATCCGGGCTGCACAGAAGAGGATTGTGTGCCGATTTTGGAGTGTGAGAGTGGATTGAAGTTTAATGTGGATTTCTTTTGCGGGTATTCTCCAGAACGAATCAATCCGGGCGATAAAGAGCATCGAGTCTCAAGCATCAAAAAAGTTACAAGTGGTTCTACTCCCCAAATCGCTGAGGAAGTTAATGCGCTCTATGCAAGTATCATCACAGCAGGCACACATAAGGCATCAAGTATCAAGGTAGCCGAAGCAGCTAAGGTGATTGAAAACTCCCAAAGGGATATTAATATTGCTTTTGTGAATGAACTTGCTTTAATCTTTGATAAAATGGGGATTGATACGCTTGATGTGTTAGAGGCAGCAGGGACGAAATGGAATTTCTTGCCTTTTCGTCCGGGGCTTGTTGGGGGGCATTGTATTAGCGTGGATCCTTATTATCTTACGTATAAAGCAGAATCGCTAGGCTACCATTCTCAAGTGATTCTAGCAGGGCGGCATATCAATGACAATATGGGTGTTGTGGTGGCAAATAAAGTCATTAAACTAATGATTAAAAATGCACACCAAATTGTGGGGAGTAAGGTGGCAATTCTAGGAATTACTTTTAAGGAAAACTGTCCAGATATCCGTAATTCTCGTGTGGTGGATATTATTAGGGAGCTAAGGGAATTTGATTGTTGCGTGGAAGTGTTTGATCCTTGGGCAGATAGTAAGGAAGTGAAGCAGGAATATGGTTTAGAGTTAAAGGATTCTCAAGCATTTAAGTTACAGGATTATGTAGCGGTGATTGTGGCGGTGGCACATGAGGAGTTTAGGGGACTTGATTTTAGCAATAAAGGAAAAATTGTTGTGTATGATCTAAAAGGAATTTTACCCAAAGAGCAGGTGAGTGGGAGATTATAAAGAATGTCAAATCTATTTTTGGGCTATTTGATAAAATTTAAAAATGCTTAGAAAGTAGTTTGCTTGTGATTTGAGATAAAAATTGCTTTTCTAAAGAGCTTAGTTTGTGTAAATCCCAATCTTCAAAATAAGTCAAATCTTTTATTAAGAAACAGATAGTCTTTTTTAAAGTTAGGTTTGTGTCCCCCCTCCCTTTAATTCTTCTTTTAAAGTTACTTTGTTGGTTTGTAAAAGGGTGATGATATCAAGCGGTCTTTGTATTTAGCTCTGTTACAAGTAACTTTTAGTTTTGCAATTAGCAAAGATTTCAAATCTGCTCTTTATCGTAAAGATTAAAGTATCATTGTTTTGTTGAAAAATATCTTTTGCCTTGATTTTGTTGGGGTTTAAAAGCGGTGAGTGTGGGCATACAATATCCAAAAAAGTCAAAATCTATGGGAATTCTATGCCTAACAATAACATAATAGCTGTTCTGCTAAAAAGTGTAAAGCCTATATCGGTAATGCTTTAAGATAAGATTTGTCTTTGCAGTTTCATCTAAATACCCTCTTTTAGTAGCGGTGGAATCTTGCAATCGCTTCCATAAAGTTTAAATGCTAAAAAGCCCAGATTAGCATCTAGCTACCTAGTTTGAGTGACTTTTAAGGTTTTTTTAGAATCTTACTATCAAATTGGTATAGTTAAAAACTCTCTAAGCCATTGGCATTTTGCAGGGTGTTTGAGAGGATTCTTAAGGGATTTTAGGGATAAGATATTCTTTGTTTTCCCAGCATAAGGAGCAAAATCTTCCAAAAGATTTTTGAAAAATAAAGCAGGACCTTGTCTTATATATTTGATATAATTAAATGGTTTTACTTTAGCATAATTTTTGTGTGCTTTAAAGTCTTTAGTTTAAGATAAAAATATCAATTTTTTTAAGCAAAAGGTTGCTAGAATTTCACTAAAAATTCCTAATAGGATTCTATACCATGAGCGCTTTTGAGACGGTTATTGGACTAGAAGTGCATGTCCAGTTAAATACCAAAACTAAAATCTTTTGTTCCTGTGCCACAAGCTTTGGTGCAGAGCCTAATACCAATGTCTGCCCCACCTGTTTGGGATTGCCCGGTGCATTGCCGGTGCTAAATCGTGAGGTGGTTAAAAAGGCGATTGCCTTTGGAGCTGCAATTAATGCGCAAATTAATCAAAACTCTATCTTTGCACGTAAAAACTACTTTTATCCTGATTTACCCAAAGCCTACCAGATAAGCCAGTTTGAAATCCCAATCGTGGGACGAGGCAATATTGAAATTGAAGTGGGCGGCGAGAAAAAAATTATCGGCATAACGCGTGCACATATGGAAGAAGATGCGGGTAAAAATATTCATGAGAGTAATTATTCTAAAGTGGATCTTAACCGTTCCTGCACACCCTTGCTAGAGATAGTTAGTGAGCCAGATATGCGTAGTAGCGATGAGGCGATTGCTTACTTAAAAAAGCTTCATTCTATCGTGCG
>CALVAF010000188.1 GCA_944325475.1 uncultured Helicobacter sp. | reverse complement strand
AAAATGCAATTTATGATGATTTACTTATTTTTAAAGGAATGCAAAATATTATTGCACAAAAAATTACCCCCAAAGGAATCCATTTATGATAAAAATCGCATTGCCAAAGGGTAGAATCGCACAAGAGGCATTGAAAGTTTTTGAAGGTTTTTTACAAAACTCTTTGGACTTTGAGGATAGGAAATTAATTTTAAAAAAGGATAACTTTGAGTTTATGTTGGTTAGAAGCCAAGATGTGCCTGTATATGTGGAGCGGGGTGCAGCAGATGTCGGCATTGTGGGCTTAGATGTTTTAGAAGAGAAGCAAAGCCATTTGGTGAGGTTATTAGATTTGGGATTTGGGAAGTGTAAGGTTGCCATTGGTTCGCCAGAGAATGTGGTGCTAGATTTCTCCAAGCCAAATTTAAAGATTGCCACCAAAATGGAAAATATCACCAAAGCTTATTTTGCTAAAAAAGCCATTAGCGTTGATATTATCAAGCTTTATGGTTCGATTGAATTAGCTCCGCTTGTAGGAATGGCAGATGCGATTGTGGATTTGGTAGAGACGGGCAGCACGCTAAGGCAGAATCACCTTAAAATCGATGCGGTGATTATGGAGGTGAGTGCGTATTTGGTCGCAAATCCTAATAGCTTTTATGCGCAAAAAAAGGAAATTTTGGAGATTCAAAAATATTTTAAAAATTTTAGAAAGGATTAAAAATGGGACAAACAATTACCGAAAAAATTTTTTCAGAACATGTGGGTAAAAAGGTGTATGCAGGGGAGATTGTGGATTGTGCCATTGATATGGTGATTGGGAATGACATTACCACGCCTTTATCTATCAAGGCATTTGAGCAAAGTGGGGCAGAGAAACTCGCTAATCCTGATGGATTCTGTATTGTGATGGACCATTTTATTCCGGCTAAAGATATTGCAAGTGCCAATCAAGCTAAAATCAGCCGTGATTTTGCTAAAAAGCATAATTTGAAACATTTTTTTGATGAAAAGGATATGGGGATAGAACACGCGCTTTTGCCAGAAAAGGGCTTGGTTGTGAGTGGTGATGTGATTATTGGAGCGGATTCGCACACTTGCACGCATGGGGCTTTGGGGGCATTTAGCACGGGTATGGGAAGCACAGATTTAGCCTATGCGATGATTACGGGGAAAAATTGGTTTAAGATTCCAAGCGCGATTAAAGTAGAGTTTGTCGGTAAGCCTGCTAGGCATATTTATGGTAAAGATTTGATTTTGGAAGTGATAAGGCAAATTGGCGTTGATGGGGCGTTGTATCAGACTTTGGAGTTTGGTGGGGAGGGGATTGAGTATCTTAGTATGGATGATAGATTTTCGTTGTGTAATATGGCAATTGAAGCGGGGGCAAAGAATGGAATCATCGCTCCTGATAGGATTACGCGCGAGTTTTTGGATTCACGCAAGGGGTTGCGCGCTAAGCCTAGGGAATTTCATTCTGATGAGGATGCAAGTTACACCCAGACTTTGAGAATTGATATTAGCGTTTTAGAGCCGGTGGTGGCATATCCGTTTTTGCCAAGCAATGGTAAAAGCATTTCTAAAGCAGTAGAAGATGATTTGAAAATCGACCAAGTTTTTATTGGGAGTTGCACAAATGGGCGATTGGGAGATTTGAAAATCGCTAGTGAGATTTTGAAAGGCAAAAAGGTGCATCAAGATGTCCGCCTCATCATCACACCGGGTACCCAAGCTATCTATAAAGAAGCTCATAAGCTTGGCTATATTGATATTTTATTAGAATCAGGGGCGTTGATTTCTAACCCGACTTGTGGGGCTTGTCTTGGCGGGTATATGGGGATTTTGGGTGATAATGAGCGTTGTGTCTCAACAACGAATCGCAATTTTGTGGGGCGGATGGGAGCAAGAAGTTCTGAAGTGTATTTGGCAAACTCTGCAGTGGCGGCTATGAGTGCCATAGAGGGTAGGATTGCTGACCCACGAGAATAGAAAGCATTAATTATGATGATTATTGGAAAAAGAAGAATTTTTGCTTGTGCTTAGGGGCTTGATAAAGATAATGAAAGCAAATAAGATAAGAATAAAAAGAGAATCTTATAGGCTTAAAGATTTCCCTAGGATTAAGAAAATCAATAAGTTGATGAAAGAAAATTCAGAGATAACGGAGTAAGCGCACATGAAGTTAGAACAAGCAATAAGGGAATATGCAAGTTAATCTGTGAAATTAAGTTAGCAAATATTTGCATAAACAAAGTAATGGTAACCTTATGGGGATTATCCAAGTTGAGATTATTTTTTTTGGGATGGATTTAAAGAAGAGGTTATTCCAACCCTTCTCCCAAACTGCAAAAAATTTCAAGCTGTCGCTAATCAATGGCATTGGCATGTTGGGAATTACCAAAACATTAGCGAAGCTAAAAGCCAAGAGATTATTATCTGCATTTCAAAATCACTACATGAGAAAACTCCTATAAAGACGATTAGATTTTACAAATCTCTGTTGCTAAAACTTCTGCTATGTCATTGCGGAGTGAAACGACTGCAAGTATGCTTATCCATACTTGCAATTTGTTGGTATTGAGGCGTAGTTGGAGTGAAAAATCCACGATTAATTGGTTCTTTATGGATTTGGCTTTAATCTTTTTGGGTTTTATTTGTTTGTGGATTGCCTTGTCATTGTATTTTTTGTAATCATGCACTACACCGCCTTTGATTCCACAATTACAATCACCTAATCCCCTTCCTTTTTTGGAGTGTCATTAAGTCCCCTTGCCCTTTTTTTGAAAAGAAACTAATGGAGTTGATATTTTTAGAGAAGTTTGTGTGTTTGATTCCATAAAATTAATGTTATCAAGAAGGTTTATTTTGTTGTCTTGATTGGATTTTAGTTATGGATTTGCAAGTGTTGATGAATCTCCATTTGTGTGCACGTCAAAACCTTTGTAATGACATTGTAGAATCGCATGAATTAAAAGAGCAATTTGCAAATGTGGAGCTAGATGAATTTGTAGAATATTAAATAAAGTTTTGTAAGATTTGGGGTAGTAAATCCAAGCCCAAAAGGCTAGGATTTATTCGACTTCAGCATCGATGACATCATCATCTTTTTTCTTTTGCTGTGTGTTACCACCTTGTTGAGCGTTTTGGTCTTTTTGATACATTGCTTCAGCGAGTTTGTGGCTTACTTCTGTGAGGGCTTTTACTTTGGATTCGATTTCCTCTTTGGTGGCATTTTCATTTTTTAAAGTCGCTTGTAGGTCGTTAATTGCATTTTGGATTTTTTCTGCCTCGCTAGAATCAATTTTGTCTTTCATCTCATCAAGGCTTTTTTGTGTCTGATACACAAGGCTATCGGCTTGATTGCGGATTTCAATAGCCTCTTTTTTCTTTTTGTCCTCTTCTTTGTTAAGCTCGGCATCTTTAACCATTTTTTCAATTTCAGAATCAGATAACCCGCTAGAACCAGTAATTTTGATTTCTTGGGCTTTGCCAGTGGCTTTGTCTTTAGCACTCACAGTTAGGATTCCATTAGCATCAATATCAAAAGTAACTTCAATTTGTGGCACACCTCGTGGTGCAGCTGGGATTCCGCTTAATTCAAAATTCCCTAACACTTTATTGTCTCTTGCTAATTCTCTCTCCCCTTGTAAAACTTGAATGGTTACAGCTGGTTGATTGTCTTCAGCAGTAGAGAATACTTGATTTTTCTTAACCGGAATTGTCGTGCCTCTCTCGATGATTTTTGTCATCACGCCGCCAAGCGTTTCAATCCCTAAGCTAAGGGGCGTAACATCAAGCAATAGAACATCTTTGACATCGCCTTTTAATACTCCACCTTGAATCGCTGCACCAATGGCTACAACTTCATCGGGATTGACAGATTTATTAAGCCCTTTGCCGATAAATTCCTCCACTCTCTCTTGGACTTTTGGGATTCTTGTAGAGCCACCTACCATTACGACTTCTGCAATATCGCCTTTGCTTAAATCTGCATCATTGATGACATCGCCAATTTTGTTGATAGTTTGGTTAATATAAGATTCAATGAGTGATTCAAATTTAGCACGGCTGATTTTTTTGACTAAGTGCTTTGGACCGCTTGAATCAGCGGTGATGAAAGGCAGGTTGATTTCAGTTTCTTGCGCGCTGCTTAGCTCTTTTTTAGCATTTTCTGCTGCTTCTTTTAGCCTTTGGAGCGCCATAACATCGTTTTTTAAATTGATTCCATTCTCATTTTCAAACTCTTTTGCCGCCCAGTCAATAATGGCATTATCAAAGTCATCTCCGCCCAAAAACGCATCTCCTCCGGTGGCAAGCACTTCTACGACATTATCGCCAGTTTCTAGCACGGTAACATCAAAAGTCCCGCCTCCTAAGTCATACACCACGATTTTTTCGGCTTGTTTTTTGTCTAGCCCATAGGCAAGCGCTGCAGAAGTGGGCTCGTTGATGATTCTTAGCACATTGAGCCCTGCAATCGTTCCGGCTTCTTTGGTGGCTTTTCTTTGTGCGTCATTGAAATAAGCAGGCACGGTAATAACAGCCTCTGTAACTTCCTCGCCCAGATAGCTTTCTGCATCGGCTTTAAGTTTCATTAAAATCTTAGCAGAAATCTCTTGAGGCGTATAGACTTTGCCTGCAATCTCAATGGCACACGCCCCATTTCTATCTACAACCTTATAAGGAAGGCGTTTTTTAGCTTCTTGGGCTTTGTCTTCATTAAACATTAACCCCATGATTCTTTTAATAGAATAGATGGTTTTTTCTGGATTGGTAATGGCTTGTCTTTTGGCAGGGTCGCCAACTAAAATCTCGCCTTTATCGGTAAAAGCCACTACTGAAGGGGTGGTGTTTTTACCTTCTTTGTTGGCAATGATTTTTGCTTCATTCCCTTCAAAAATCGCCATTGCTGAGTTTGTTGTTCCTAAGTCAATTCCTAATACTTTTCCCATAATTTATCCTTTTTTATTAAATTTATTTTGCGATGCTAACCAATGATGGTCTTAGCACTCTTTCTTTGTATTTATAGCCCTTTTGCATTTCTGCGACAATTTCCCCTACATTGTGCGAATCGCTTTGCACTTGCATAATAGCATCGTGAAAATTAGGGTCAAATTCTCCGCTTGTATCAATGGGTTCAATCCCATGTTTGGCAAGTGTTTTTAATAAATTATCCAATGTTAATGCAATTCCCTCCTCTATTTTTCCTAAGATTTCAGCTTGTTCACTGCTTTCTTTAGAATCCTTAATAGTCTTTAGGGCAATTTCTAAAGTGTCAATACTTGGCAATAAATCTTTTGCGATTTTTTCATACGCATATTCTAATGCTTGGTCTTTTTCTCTAACCAAACGCTTTTTGGTGTTTTCAAAATCTGCATAAGTGCGCAAATATTGGTCTTCTAGTTCTTTAATTTTGTTTTGAAGCGATTCTTTAGAATCTTGCTCTTGTGATTCTTGATTTTCTTCTTGGGTTTGTTCTTGTGAAGAATCTATTTTTTCATTTTCATCTTGCATTCTAATTCCACTCCTTATACAAAAATAACCACTTTAAAATGAAATTTTAGCAATTATTCTTGTGAATTTCAAGTAAAATTATATAACTTTAGTCTATTAATGTCAAGTTAAATTAATAAAATAAACTAAACTTTCTTAAAAATAAAAATTCAATTATTGAAAAATAGGGCTTGTCAATGTGGGGTGATGCAAGGAAATAACAAAAATAATGGCAGATTTAATAAGGGATTTTTCTGTGTTAAATTGCTTTATAAGTGAAACTTTGATAATTTTAATGGAATTTTTTAGTGTCCTTAATTGATGAAGCTTTGGAGCTTATTTAGTTTGCAAGGGAATCGCTATTTTTGGTAGGAATTTGGATGAAAAAAATCTTTTTGTTAGCTTGGTTTGCAGTGGGCTTGGTAGCACAAGAAATAACGCAAGAATGGGTGGTGGAAAACGGCAAGACGCTAATTTTAGTGCGCAAATCACAAAGCCTTCAAAGCGCAAATGCGAGTTTGAGCGCAAGTTTAGATGAAGGCGTGAGTGTAGGACAAAGGAAGTATTTTTGGATTCCCCACCCACAAAATAGGAATAAAGAGATTCTGCTTTTATCCATACCTTATTATACCAAAGAGCAGAGTATTGGGCTCCAAGATGGCGAGATTTTACGGATTAGTAAGGGGGATTATCGTTTTGAGCAAATTAATGTGGATTCTAGCAAGGCAAAGCCAAATGAGGCAAACCAGCAAAGAATCAAAGAAGAAAGGGAAGAAGCTAATAAAATCTATGGAATCTACTCTAGGGGGCATTTGTGGGATAAGCCCTTTATCCACCCTACAAAAAGTAAGATTACTAGCGAATATGGGAGTGCTAGGGTGTTTAATGGGGAGATTAGAAGTTATCATAGCGGGACGGATTTTAGGGCGGCTATTGGAACGCCAATTTATGCGAGCAATAGCGGTAAGGTTGTGATTGCAAAGGAGCGATTCTTAGCGGGGAAATCTGTGGTGATTGACCATGGCGAGGGGATTTTTAGTATGTATTATCATTGTAGTGAAATCAAAGTTAAAGTCAGCGATAGGGTAGAGCGAGGGGAGCTAATTGCACTAAGTGGCAATAGCGGCAGAGTGAGCGGACCGCATTTGCATTTTGGGATTTTGGTGCGAGGGGTGCAAGTAGATCCGCTTGATTTTATTGCTAGAATCAACGCCATTTTGGAATAGGGAGGTTAAGAGTGGAAAAAATCTTTGAGGATTTAAAAACCATTTCTTTAGCGATGTTTCGTAAAAATTTCTTTGGAATCTTCCATGGCTCTATTTCAACCAAGCTTGAAGAGGGGCATTTTTTGATTAATAAAAAGGATGCTATTTTTGATGATTTAGGCGAAGAATCGCTTATTACGCTTTATCACAAGCAAGATTATCGTTGGAAGGAGGCAAGCATTGATGCCTTTATTCATTCTTTGCTGTATCAAAATATCCCTAATGCCAAATACATTGCTTATGGAATGCCACCTTTTACGATAGCCTATACGCTTTCTAATGACAAAATTATCCCCAAAGATTATTTTGGTGATAAAATTCTAGGGGCTTTAGAAGTGTATGACCCTAAGGATTATAATAATTGGTATGAAAGAGCGGATGTGGAAATTAATCGTTATTTTAAAGAAAATGATAAAAAAATCATGGTGATAAAGGGCTATGGTGTGTATGTGTATCACCGTGATTTGCAGTATCTCTCAAAGCTCATGGCGATTTTGGAAAATTCTTGTAAAGTGTTGCATTTTCATAGCATTTTAGAGGGGAGTAAGCCCTCTCATGAATTATTTGATTTTTAATGTGGAAGTTCTTGGTAGAATTTCGTAATATAGTGATTTAAGGGAAGGAATGAATTTTATAGAAGTTAGAGAATTATATAAAAATTATGGCGAATTAGAGGTGCTAAAAAATATTCATTTAGATATTAAAAAAGGTTTGATTTTTGGGCTTGTGGGGCATAGTGGGGCAGGGAAAAGCACTTTGCTTAGGACTTTTAATGGGTTAGAATCCATTAATCGTGGGAGTATTAGGATTGGTGAGGTGGAAATTAATCGCCTAGATTCTAAGGGTTTGAGGCATTTTAGAAAGAAAGTTGGAATGATTTTTCAAAACTTTTCTTTAATGGCGCGCAAAAATGTCTATGAAAATATCATTTTGCCCTTAGAATGTTGGGGGGAGAGTATCGATAAGGTGCGTGTTTTGAAGCTCTTAGAGCTTGTTGGATTGCAAGAGAAAATGAAGTTTTACCCAAATCAGCTAAGCGGTGGGCAAAAGCAGAGAGTGGCGATTGCAAGGGCTTTGGTAATGAATCCAGATTTGCTTTTGAGTGATGAGGCAACCAGCGCTTTAGATCCTTCCACAACTGGTTCTATTTTGGAGCTTTTATCGCAAATTAATGAGGAAATTGGTGTTACAATCGTGCTTGTCACACATGAAATGGAAGTGGTAAAAAAAATCTGTCAAGAGGCGGCGTTTATGGAAAATGGAGAGATTATTAGAAGTGGCAACATTGAATCGTTGTTTTTGGAGCCGGATAAAAAAATGCGGGAGTTTTTGGGGGAAAATGAGATTCTACCTCAAGGTGGCGTTAATGTCCGAATCTATTTCCCAAAAGAAGTTTCACAAAACCCCATTATCACGCAAATGGCAAGAGAGTTACAGGTGGATTTTAATATCGTGTGGGGGAATTTGGAATCTTTTGGTGGGATTGCACTGGGTGTGCTTGTGATTAACATTCAAAAAGAGTTTTTGGGGAGTGTTTGTGCGTTTTTAACGCAAAGTGGGACGCGTTGGGAAATTGTGGAATAAAATAAGGCGAAAAAATGGATATGAAATTGGTTAAATTGCTTTTTGAGGCGACTTTGGATACTTTGTATATGAGCGTAGTAGCTACGACAATTGCGACGGCTTTAGCAGTGATTCCAGCGGTTTTGCTAGTGCTGTGTAGCCCCAGCGGCTTGAAACCTAATGTGGTGGTTTATCGAATCTTAGATACCATTACTAACACTCTGCGATCTTTCCCCTTTTTGATTTTAATGGTGGTTTTGTTTCCTTTCACACAATGGATTTTAGGCAAAAGTATCGGAGCAACAGCGGCAATCGTGCCTTTAAGCATTGGTGCAGCACCCTTTATCGTGCGGATTATTGAGGGGGCGTTAAAAGAGGTGGATAAAGGTGTGATAGAAGCTGCGCAAAGCTTTGGGGCAAGTCATTTTCAAATTTTTTTTAAAATCATGTTAATTGAAGCTTTGCCAAGTATTGTCTCTGGAATCACACTGGCTTTGATTTTGGTGATTGGATTTAGTGCAATGGCGGGTGCTATTGGAGGTGGAGGGCTTGGAGATATTGCAATAAAATACGGATATTATAGATTTCAAAGCGATATTATGTTATACACCGTTGTGATTTTAATTGTGCTTGTGCAGGTGATTCAAAATTTTGGGGATTTTCTGTATAAGAAATTAAAACATTAATCTAAAATGATAAGGAAGTAAAATGTTCAAAAAAGTTTTGAGTTTATGTGGACTAGTGGCGATTTTAGCCTTTAGTGGTTGTGGCGATTCTAAAGAAACTTCACAGGTATCAGAGGCAAAAATCATCATTGGGGCTACTCCAGAGCCACATGCGGTGATTTTGCAAGAAGTCGCACCCATGCTGCAAAAAGAAGGAATAGTTTTGGAGATTAAGGAATTTACTGATTATGTAACGCCTAATCTGTCACTTGATGATGGTTCCTTAGATGTGAATTTTTTCCAACACAAGCCTTATTTGGATTCATTTAACAAGGAACGAGGGACTAAGCTAGTGAGTATTGCAAATATCCATTTAGAGCCAATGGGCGTGTATTCTAGCAAAATTAAAAGCCTTGATGAGCTAAAAGAGGGCGATTTGGTTTCTTTGCCTAATGATCCTTCAAATGGTGCTAGGGCATTAAGAATCCTAGAGGCTAATGGGCTTATTAAGCTTAAAGAGGGTGTGGAACTTGTCTCAGTGCAAGACATTATCGAAAATCCTAAAAAGCTAAATTTCAAAGAAATGGATGCACCCCAGCTTGCTAGAGCTTTAAGTGATGTTAGTATTTCTGTGATTAACACAAACTTTGCGCTTCTAGCTGGATTAAATCCGCTTAATGACGCAATTGCTTTAGAATCAAAAGATTCTCCTTTTGCAAATATTGTGGTGGTTAAAGAGGGAAATGAAAATGATCCTAGAATCCAAAAGTTAGTTCAAGCACTCCAAAGTCAAGAGATTAAGGATTTTATCTTAAATCATTACAAAGGTGCAATTCTACCAAGCTTTTAATGGGGGCTTTATTAAATAGCAAATAACTTAAAATGCGGGGATAACTCCCTGTAAATTTATTGGGTATCTATTCCATATTTTTCTTGAAAAATTTTAACCTCTGTTAAATGCAAATGGGTTCCACTAGCTTTTATAATTCCTTCTTAGTTTTTGGGGAATGTCTTTGGCAAAATGCTTTTTTAAAGACGATTTTTAATTGGGATTTTATCTTAAAGAATCAATTCTCTCTTTGTAATCCCCACTAAAAATATAGCTTCCAGCTACGACAATATCCACACCACTATTTTTTAAATCTATGATATTTTTATCGCTTACCC
>CALVAF010000187.1 GCA_944325475.1 uncultured Helicobacter sp. | reverse complement strand
TTAGCACATAGAGCAAATCGCTAATGAGTGTGATGACTAAGCCAAAAAGTGTAAAAAGATAAAGGCTCCCAAAAATCACGGGATAATCGCGCGTGATAATGGATTCATAGCCTAATAATCCTAAGCCATCTAAAGAAAAAATAATTTCTACTAAAAGCGATCCTGTGAGTAAGATTCCAAGCAGGGCTTGGGGGATTGAAGAAAGAATTAAAAGCATGGCATTGCGAAAAATATGGCGGTAGAGGACTTGGGTCTGATTAAGCCCTTTGGCAAAGGCAAGTTTGACATATTGTTTGTGGATTTCTTCTAAAAAGGAGTTTTTGCTAAGTAGTGTCAAAGTTGCAAAACCACCTATGCTAAGGGAAATGATAGGTAAAGTAATATGCCAAAAATAATCTTTTATTTTTTCAAGGAGTGAAAGTGATTCAAAATTATCCCCCACAATCCCACGCAAAGGAAACCAGCTAAAATAAGTCCCTCCAGCAAAGAAAATGATAAGAATCAAAGCAAAAAGGAAAGTGGGAATGGCATTGCCAATGATAATTAGTGTGCTTGTGAAGCTATCAAAAGATGTGCCATTATTAATGGCTTTTTTGATTCCTAAAGGAATAGAAATAAGATAGATGAGTAGGGTGCTCCAAAGCCCTAGAGAGATAGAAACAGGGAGTTTCTCTGCTAGTAGCTCTAAGACTGAGGCATTTTTATAAAAGCTTTCGCCAAAATCTAGGAGGAGATAGTTTTTTAGCATGATTAAATAGCGTTCTAAAAGTGGTTTGTCAAAGCCATAAAGGGCATTGATTCTAGCAATCATCTCTGAATCAAGCCCTTGATTTTTGTAGATTCCACCATTTGAGACTTCGCCTTGTAGATGGTGTGATTCTAGCTTGGCAATCATCTGCTCCACTGGACCGCCTGGGGCAGCTTGAATAATGAAAAAATTTAATGTGATGATTCCAAGTAGAGTGGGGATAATCAGTAAAAGCCGCTTTAGAATATAAATTCCCATTTCTTAATGCCTAAAAGATGGGTATTTTTCTTGGATTTTTAGAAGTTTGTCTTTATTGACCCACCAAGTTTCAAATCCCACATCATAAATGGGCGTGATTTTGGGGTGTTCTAAGAAATTCCAAAAGGCGATTCGAAAAGTTTTGGTATGGTAATGTGGAATGACATAATGATTCCACAAAAGCACCCTATCAAGCGCCCTTGTAGCGGTAAGCAAGTCTTGGTAATTCTTGGCATTAATGACTTTTTGGATTAAAGAATCAACCACAGGATTACTAATTCCTGCATAATTATAGCTGCCCTCTGCACTAGCTGCACTAGAGCCCCAAAAAAAGCTTTGTTCATTGCCCGGTGAGAGGCTTTGGGGGAAAACCCCAACAATCATATCATAATCAAAGCTACGGAGTTGGTTTAGGTATTGGCTGATATCAACAAGGCGGATTTTCATCGTAATTCCAAGCGTTTGCAGGTTTTTTGCAAAAGGCACCGCCACCCGCTCCATTGCTGGAGAAACTAATAAAAGCTCAAAAATAAAGGGTTGGTTGTTTTTGTCATAAAGCTTACCATTTTTGATTGTAAAACCTGCCTCTTTCAGCAGATTCTGGGCTTTTTTGAGATTATCTCGGTTGTTGCCATTGCCTTGTGTGGTGGGAAGTTGGAAGCTTTGGGTAAAAAGCTCTTTTGGGAGTTGGCTTTTAAAAGTTTCAAGTAGCTCTAATTCTTCGCCAAGTGGAATTCCAACGCTTGCAAACTCGGAATTATCAAAAAAACTCATTGTTCTTGCATATTGGTTAAAGAAAAGATTTTTATTGCTCCATTCAAAATCAAAGGCTAACCCCAATGCCTCTCTCACTCTAATATCTTGAAAAATGCTTTTGCGTAAATTAAACACAAAGCCCTGCATTCCGCTAGAGAGGGAATGCAAAATTTCTTGTTTGAGAATTTCGCCATTTTTAAGCGCCTTGCCCTCATAGCCTAACGCCCAGTTTTTTGCGCTCATTTCTTGGCGATAATCATACCTCCCTGCTTTAAATGCCTCTAGCGCCACTGAATCATCTTTGTAGTAATCAAAAGTGATTTTATCAAAGTTAAAATACCCAATGCGAGTGGGGTGATCCTTTGCCCAATAATTTTCCATTCTTTTGTAAGTAATGCTACGCCCTGCATCAAAGGATTCGATTTTGTAAGGACCACTTCCAAGTGGGATTTTTAGGGGATTTGCGTTTAAATCTATGCCATTGTAATAATGCTTGGGGAGAATGGGTAAGTCGCCTAGAATCAGAGCTAACTCGCGATTGTTGGAATCTTTAAAGTTAAAGCGAATAGTGTGCTTATCTACGACAATGACTTCTTGAATGTCAGCATAATAGCGATTCATCGAAGGATTTTCCCCGCGTGCTATGAGGTTAAAGCTAAATTCCACATCAAAAGCTGTGATTTCTTTACCATCATTAAATTTTGCTTTAGGGTCTAGATGAAAAATGAAAAAAGTATTATCCTTTGCTCTTTGAATCTGTCTAGCGACAAGCCCATACTGACTGCTTGGTTCATCTAAAGAACGCACCATAAGCGTATCATAGATGAGGTGTAGCCCTTGTGCGCTTGTGCCTTTGAGTAAAAAATCATAAAAGCTATTAAAAGTCCCTATGGCGTATTCTTTGATATGCCCACCTTTGGGGGCGTTTGGATTGACATAGTCAAAATGTTTGAAGTTTTTGTATTTGACTTCGCCATTGATAGCAAAGGCATTGTTGCTGTAAGTATTGGCTTGCAAAAGGCTTAAGGCAAAAATAAAAAGAAAGAATAAATGGCGCATTGTTAAATTCCTTATTATTTTTAAAGATTGGATTGTAGCAAATAAAAGATTATTTTGACTTAATATGGAATTTAGTTTTTTTGAATTATGCTTTGAAATTTTATTTTAAAGTTAAAAATAATAACATATTGCTATCTTCCAAATTTATAAAGATAGTTTTGTTTTTATTATATAAGGAGTAGTCATGACAAAAGCATTTCGTAATATCCATATTTATCTTAGTTTGTTTTTCTTGCCAGTGGCATTAATGTATGCTGTTACAGGCATTGTTTATATTAGTGGTTTTAATCAAGATGTTGGAGCGACTAAAAACACTTATACTCTGAATGCAGAAATTTCTAAGGGCGGGGAGGCAGAGGCGATGTTAAAATATTTGCAAGACAATAATATTCCCCTACCTTCTAAAACTGAGCCTAAACCAGATAGAAGAAGTGGTGGTTTAAGCGTAGGTGGGGCACATTATTCTGCAGTGATTGCTAAAAATGGCGAGAATACTTGGACAATTACAACTATAGAACGTTCTTTGCTTGGTGACCTTATTATGTTACATAAAGCTAAAGGGAAATGGTATTTTAATGTTTTGGGTATTGGGTTTGGAATTACTCTTATGTTACTTTATCTCTCTGGGCTTATGATTACTTTGTTTAATTCTAAGAAAAACAGGGGAGTGCAATATGCTACGATTGTGGCAGGCGTTGTGGTAAGCGTGATTTTGGGTGTTTTGAGTTTGATTTAGCTGCAAACTAGACTTGTTAAGCTAAATGAGGCAAACTAATCATCTTCATAAAAAGCCACAAAATGTCCTAGTCCATCTTGATTTGGATTTCTTTTTATGGTTTGTGTCATTCCAATGCCAATTGCATAAAATGATAATCCAAATCTTCATATTCCATATAAACACTCTAATTTTAATACTAAAATTTGCATAAGTGTAGAGGGCTAAAATACAAGCATTAGAATCTTTTTGTAATGCCATTTATTTTTCTAGCTTTGCATTCCAATTAACTTTTGAAGGCAAATTAAAGAATCCCCAATACTGCAAGGTAACATAATGGAGTAAAAGGAGATTTCAAGCTTTAGCTACAAGCTACCATTAATTGCATTGGGTTGGATTTTATCTAATCTAAATGCAAAGGGATTCTTGGCGCTAAAGGTAGCATATGACATGGCAATGGTGTTTTTAATTCTTCATTAAAAGCAAGGCAGTCACGCAAAAAAAAGCGTGATAGATGAGGTGTTGGCTCTTCTTGGATTAAAGTGAGTGTCAATTTGCTAAAAAGCAAAAGATAATGGAATGACAAAGGCATAAAAAGAGTAGAGCTAAGATAGTATTTTTTAAACAACTATTTAAACCAATTTTTGATTCTATCCACAAGCCCTTCTAGGCAGTTAATAGGTTTTGCCTCCTCATAGCCAAAAGATTGGTGCAATTCATTAAGTAGGGCTTTTTGCTTGTCATCAAGTTTGGTAGGATAGGTGAGATTGACAACGGCGATGAAATTCCCCCTTTTATTTCCATTGACACTTTTAACCCCTTCGCCATGGAAGACAAATTGCTGTTTGTCTTTGACGCCAATGGGAATCTTGAGTTCTAATTCCTTAGTAAGCGCTGGAATCTTAATTATCCCTCCAAGCATTACAAGTGTAAAAAATACTGGGACTTCAAGATAAATGTCGTTGTGGTGGCGGATAAAATGCTCATCTTCTAGTGCGTGGATTTCGATATATAAATCCCCTCGCATACCATCTGGCATAAGATTCCCATGTTTGGTAATGCGGATTTGATTGTGGCTATCCACGCCCTCTGGGATATTCACTTCAAACTTTTCTTTTTCTTCGTTATATCCTTTTCCGTGGCATTTCTCGCATTTTTCAGCGATTCTTTGTCCGCTTCCATGGCATTTAGAGCAGGTTTGTGCAAAAGTCATAAAGCCTTGTGAGAAAGTCTCCCTCCCACTGCCTCTACAAGCGCTACAAGTCTCTACTTTGCCATTTTTTGCCCCGCTTCCTTGACAAGAATCACAAGATTTTTTGTAGAGAATTTCCACCTCTTTTTTGCAGCCAAACACGGCTTCTTGGAAAGTTAATTCTAGGGTGATTCCTAAATCACGCGGGTATTTTTCACTTTTTTTACTTTTTTGACTAAAGCCTCCAAATCCACTTCTAAACCCTTCTGTAAAACCGCCGCCAAATACAGAATTGAAAATATCAAAAATGCTCTCGCCCATATCGCTAAACCCAAATCCGCTACTCTCCAAGCCTTTTTTGCCATAAGTGTCATAGATTTGCCGCTTTTCTCTGTCGCTTAGGATTTGATAGGCTTCATTGACTTTTTTAAACATTTCCTCAGCTTCTTTGTCATCAGGATTCCTATCTGGGTGGTATTTTAAAGCCATTTTGCGATAGGCTTTTTTGATTTCATCACCACTAGCGTTGCGTTGCACCTCTAATACTTCATAATAATCAAATTCTTCCAAACAAAACTCCTAATTTTTATCAAAAATAAATGTATGATTCTAGCTAAAATTAACTAGATTTATTATTAACTTTTTGGGTTGGTTTTTGTGTGGATTTAATCGGTTATTTATTTACATTAAGCTATAATTTGTTCTTTAAAATCCCACAAACACCGAAAGTTAAAATTTAAAATCGGGAATTAAGGCATAGGAATGAAATCCCTCCCAGAGAGTTTTGCAAAACTTGTAGAATCGCTAGAGAAGCTTCCTAGCATTGGCAAAAAATCTGCCATGCGTTTAGCGTATTTTTTAGCTTTTGAAGATAAATTTAGCGCCTTGCAGATTGCCCATAATATCGAGCATTGTATGCAGGAATTACGCATTTGCGAGGAGTGCTTTGGGATTAGTAAAGAGCCTGTTTGTGAGATTTGTGTGAATGTGTTGCGAAATAATGGTGAGCTTTGTGTTTTAACAAGCCCTAAAGACATTTTTTTACTAGAAGAAAGTGGGGAATTTCATGGCAAATACTTTGTGATTACTTCTTTAGAATCGCTTAATCTTAAGCTTTTAGAAAAGAAAATTATTAAGGATAAGATTAAAGAAGTGATTTTTGCGCTTAGCCCTTCTTTAAGTAGTGATAGTTTAATGTTGTATTTAGAGGACAAGCTAAGTCATTTGGATTTACAATTTACCAAAATCGCACAAGGTGTGCCAACAGGCGTAAGCCTAGAGAATATTGACCAGCTTTCTATTATTCGGGCTTTGCAGTCGCGCGTGAAGATTTAGTTAATTTATAAGGGGATAAGGAATGGTAATGGCAGAAATTGTAGCAAATCTGAATTTTTATATCGTGATTATTGGAGTGATTTTATTTATTAGCGTTTATGCAAGTAAAATTTCAGAGAAGGTTGGAATTCCGCTATTGCTCGTGTTTTTAGGGATTGGAATGCTACTTGGGAGTGAGGGCATTGGTGGAATTGAGTTTGATAATGCACTGCTAACCCAAGTCATTGGCACAATTGCACTGATTTTTATTCTGTATAGTGGAGGGCTTGACACTTTTTGGGAGGAAGTGAAACCTGTGGCAATTAATGGAATCGTGCTTGCAACGCTTGGGGTTTTGATTACAGCTTTGGTGATGGCGTGTTTTATTTATGTGATTTTAAATTTTACTTTTTTAGAATCACTTCTTTTGGGTTCCATTGTTTCTTCTACGGATGCTGCGGCAGTTTTTATGATTTTACGTTCCCAAAAAATCAAGTTAAAAAACAATATCCGACCACTTTTGGAATTAGAATCAGGAAGCAATGACCCTATGGCGATTTTTTTAACAATTATTGTATTGCAGATTCTTACGATGCCAAAAGCAGGTTTGGTGAGTGAATGGCTTTTGTATTTTGTAATGCAATTTGCTATTGGTGGGGTAGTTGGGCTAGTGTGTGGGTATCTCTTCCCTAAAATTTGTCAGCATATTAATATCTCTCAAGCTGGACTTTATCCGCTTATTAGCGTTGCGTGGCTGTTTATGATTTTTGGAATTTCTTCGCTTTTAAATGGAAATGGTTACCTTAGCATTTATATTGCTGGAATCTTAACCAATAAATTTGCCTTTCCCAATAAAGCCCATATTGTCGCTTTTCATGATGCGGTGGC